>DHIM01000366.1 GCA_002403785.1 Clostridium sp. UBA4746 | reverse complement strand
AGATGTGTATAAGAGACAGAGTATATACTATGTAATTATATACTTCCCTATTATCCAATAAAAGATGCCTACATTAAATAGTTCTATTTAATGTAGGCATCTTTGTCGAAACATAATATATAAAAATTTCTTCGCAGAAATCGACTTTTTTATACAAAATAAAACAGCCCTTGGGGTTGGGCTGCTTTATAATAAATAAAAAGGGGGCTATTTATCTCTTTATTTATCTTTGCATCTTAATTATATTAAATTTGATTAATGTTTGCAAGTGTTTCTGTGAATTTGATTGTAAATGTTTTTAAAAATGAATGTGTTTTATTCATATTTTATTCATTTTTTCTTATATAACGATATTATAATCTTAATTAAACATCTTTTAATAAGTTTAGCTCTTGCTTCGACAATTCTCTGCATTGTCCTTCTAATAAATTTTCATCTAACTTCAATGGTCCAAAACTAACTCTTCTTAAAAATACAACTTTCTTATCTATACTCTCAAACATTCTTTTTACTTGATGGAATTTACCTTCTTGAATAGTAACCATTACCTCAGATCCATTTTCATCTGCTTTTATTACATCTAATATGGCTGGCATACATTTATATCCGTCGTCTATTACAACACCTTTTTTAAAGGTATCCACATCCCCTGCATCTACAAATTTATTAATTTCAGCATAATATACCTTATCTACATGATTCTTCGGTGCTATCAACTTATGATTTAATTCACCATCATTAGTAATTAGCAGTAACCCTACTGTATCTTTATCCAATCTACCTATAGGAAATGGATTAAACGCATGGTATTCATGATCTATTAAATCAATTACAGTTTCATCATTTTTGTCTACCGTCGCAGAGACTACACCAGCTGGCTTATTCATAATTAAGTATATAAATTTTCTATAATTAATTTTCTCTCCAGATACCTTAATTACGGCTTTATCTGGATCAACCTTGGTAGCACTATCAGAAGCTATAACTCCATCTATCTCTACTTGACCTTTCTTTAATAATGCCTTTACTTCTTTTCTTGTTCCATGACCTAAATTGGACAATATTTTGTCTATTCTTTCCATCTTTATTCATCTCCTCAACGATTTCTAAAACCTCATATACAACATCTTTTAATAATAAAAAAACAGCCTTTAAAAGCTGTTTTCAATTTATCCTTTTACTTCTATCTCCATTATATCATAATCTTCATATGAAATACTCTTATAAGAACTTTTTGATAATACTAGCATTTTATAAATTCCTTTAGTGAACGGCATAAAAATGTAATCATTTTTTACGCTAAATTTTTGTACTAAGCTCCAGTCCTCATTTTCCATAAGATAGAACTCATATAAAACTTCTTTCCCGCCCATGCTTTGAGTAACAAATGTTATCGTTTCATTAACCATAAAATTTGATGCGCCACATAAAATTTTTGTATCTGTTATTGGAAGCGTTTCATGTACCTGTATTTTTATTTCTCTCTTGCTATCATATTCATTTGTACTCATTTTATTTTTTGCTAATAGCTCTATTAAATATGTTCCTCTACATTTAGGTTTAATTTCATAATTCTTATGCTGCACAAAATTTGTTTGTTCTACTAAATGACCATCTATTTTTAAAACATAATTTACAAGGGTATCTCTTGTGTTTTCAGATATAACTTGAAGAGAAATTGTATCTCCCACCATAAAGTATTCCTTTGTAGGCATTAGAACATAGTCTATTTTAGCAGGAATACATTCTAAAGCTTGGATATATACCACTGCATGACTATCATACTCCCTTTTAGAGTACTTATCTTTTACTTTTATCTCCAATTTGAATTTTCCTTTTTCCTCTGGTGTGAAATTCACAAAGTCACGTGTTCCAAATTCAATTTTTTCTTTTTCTTGATCATTTTGAGAAACTACAAAACTATATCTTAAAGAAGTCCCCCCTGTTGCTTTAACTTTAACATTTACAACTTCACCTATTAGCATAATGTCTTTCTTGTCTATTAGTATATCCTCAATAACCACATTTACATTACCAATATCATCAATTAAAAATTTCAAGCAATTTTTCTCCTCATAATCCCCTTGAAAAGATGCATCCTTCACACATAAGTTAACTTTATATTCCCCTGCTTCTTTTGGTGTCCATAAATAATTATTATCTCTAGTATAACCAGAATCCTCTGGACATTCTCCGTCAATCTTAAATTTATACAATAGCTCTTTCCCGCCTCTCGCAATACACTTAAAAACAATAGGAGTATCACATAACTGCGGCGAACTTAAATCACTGGTGAAACTCCGTATAGTTATTTCATCATAAGGGTTCACACTATAATAAATTAATGCTCTATCATCAAATTCATGAAGTGAATACATATCCTTAGCCATGCATAATAGCTTATAATCGCCTTTATTTTTTTCAACATAACTAACTAATTTCTTAGTTGAATAATCTTGTATACATATAGTATTTCCTTGAGAATCAATTTTCACAAATTTGTATAAAACCATTCTATTATCCTCATAGTTTGCCTCTACCTCAAAAACTAGTTCCGCTTCTTCTAATATATCCTCAGTCAAGCATTTAAAGCTCATAATTTCTAAAGACTGTATGGCTTGTACCTTAAATGGCAAGTTCATAAAGTCATCAAAGGTATTTTCAGAATCTATGTTTTTGCATTCTACCAAAAATTCTTGTTCCCCAGAATATTTGGAAGCCCAAGTTAGTTTGTTTTCTGGTGAATAATCTTTTATAAGTAGCCAATTTCCATGTTCACGCACCCAATATCTATACATAATAGGATTTTTTATAGCATCAACTGTTAAGGTGATCTTTTCACCTATCATTATTTCTGTTTTATCTATGTAAATATCATTTATTAGCTTTTCCTCAATCTCGCCTACTATATAATCTGTTTTTGACATAAAATCAAAGGGCTTGTTACTTTCTTTTCTTTTAGCTTGTACCATTATTGAGTACTTACCATCTGTCTCTGGTTTCCATACAGCTTCACTAGCTCCACTTAATTTTTTCAAAGTAGTCCACGTTCCATCCAGACCTACAAGAAATTTATAGTTTAAATTATCTTCTAATTTATTCTCAACACTTATTTCAATTTCTTTATATTTTTCCTCAGAATTTTCTAAGCTAAACAATATGTTCATTTCATTCATATAAATTCACCTACCTTTATAAATAAGCTAAACAATACAAAAGTATTATTAAAAAATTAGCCTCTATAATGTTATATTATACTATAATTCCATTATATGTAACAGTGTATGTTTCAATTTTTTTCTTTTATTTATAGACATAATTTTTCATGATTCTATAATAAAATAGTAATTTATTGTATATTATAGCTTTTTATGGTATAAAATATATTGTTATAAATTTAACACTGATAAAAGACTATTATGAAAATGGCTAGTAACACTAGTTACTAGCCAAATTTATATATTCTAAATGTCTAACAGAAATCACCTTGATGTTATAGTTGCGCTTTTAGAATTAGTTTAATTAAACTGTTATAAAGCTTTTCATCGTCGTCCTTTGTTCTCTTTTTAGGACCAAAGGTTTTGCCCCCACTCCGTCTTAACTTACCAGACATATGTCTTTCAAATAACAATTTATCAATATTACCATTATCAAATATACGCCCTTTAGGTCCCATAGCATACGCGCCTTTGGCTAAAACCATAGCAGCTACCCCAAAATCTTGAGTAATTACTATATCCTTAGATTTTGCCTCATTAGCTACTTTCATATCAACACTTTGAAAACCACTATCCACATACCTTATTTGAGCATAATCACTGTTTAATACATGATTAATATCACAATACATAATAAGGTCTATAGAGTTTTCCTTAGCTGCTTTTTCTATTAGATGTTTACCAGGGCACCCATCTGCATCTACAATAATTCTCATTTTCTAAAGTCTTTTTTCAAGTTCTGCTTTGAGTTCTTCATAACCTGATTTTCCAAGAAGAGCAAACATATTTTTCTTGTATGCTTCAACACCTGGTTGATCAAATGGATTTACTCCTGATAAGTATCCGCTCATTGCACAAGACTTTTCAAAGAAATAAACCATATGTCCAAAATTATATGCAGTTATTGCTGGCACATTTAAAATAATATTAGGTACATCCCCATCATTATGAGCAAGTACTGTTCCTTGAAAAGCTTTTTTATTTACAAAATCCATTGTTTTACCTGCTAAAAAGTTCAATCCATCTAGATCTTTATTATCCTTTTCTACTACAAATTCTATTCTTGGCTTTTCAACATTTATAACTGTTTCAAATATATTTCTTACACCTTCTTGAATATATTGTCCCATAGAGTGCAAATCTGTAGAGAAATTAACTGCTGCTGGGAATATTCCCTTTTGATCTTTTCCTTCACTTTCGCCATAAAGTTGTTTCCACCATTCACCGAAATATTGAAGTGCTGGCTCATAGTTAACTAAAATCTCCGTAACCTTGCCCTTTCTATATAATGCATTTCTAGCTGCTGCATATTTATAACAATCATTTTTATTTAAATCATCATTGCTGTAAGCTATTCTTGCATCCGCTGCGCCCTTCATCATTTCATCGATGTCAATACCCGCTGCTGCAATTGGAAGCAGTCCTACAGCTGTTAACACTGTGAATCTTCCTCCAACATCATCCGGAATAACAAAAGTTTCATAGCCTTCTGCATCTGCTGATTTTTTTAAAGCACCTCTTGCTTTATCGGTAGTTGCAAAAATTCTTTCTTTTGCTCCTTCTTTTCCATATTTCTTTTCTAATAAACCTTTGAATATTCTAAAAGCAATAGCTGGTTCTGTAGTAGTTCCTGATTTGGATATTACAATTATAGAAAAATCTTTACCATCAATTGTATCAATTAAATCAGCCATGTATGTAGAACTTATATTATTCCCAGCGAAGTATATTGCTGGTGATTTTCTTTTTTCGCTTGAAAGACTGTTATGAAAACTATGAGATAACATTTCTATAGCAGCTCTAGATCCTAAATAAGATCCACCAATTCCAATTACAATCAAGGCTTCAGAATTACTTCTTATCTTTTTTGCAGCCTTCTTAATTTTTTCAAATTCCATTTTATCATAATTTAAAGGAAGGTCTATCCATCCTAAGAAGTCATTCCCTGCACCTGTTTTATCTGTAAGCATTTTATGTGCAGTAGTTACCATTGGTTGAAAATTAGAAATCTCATGCTCAGCCAAAAATGGAATTGTTTTGCTCAAATCTAAAGATAAAATCTTTTTCATTAATATTCCTCCTTGTATACCTTAAAGCAAACATTTATTAATTGTTTTGCTTTTGTATTCATCTGTTGTAGTTAATAACTATAAACCATCGTCTACTATTAAAACAACATAGAATAATTTTAGTTTATTCAAGAAAATAAATCAAGTTTTTTAATAAAATATTGTATTAATAACATATTTTGTTATTAATAAATAAATTTAATACGTACTCCCTAGTATTATGTTGCATATATTAAATTATATTACTATATAAAGGTGTGATTATTTTTGATTATACATGTTGTAAAAAACGGTGAAAACCTATATCAAATTTCCAAAATATATGGGGTTCCATATAATAAGATTGCTTCTGACAATGAACTTACAAACCCAACTCAACTTGTGGCAGGCCAAACGCTTGTAATATTGCAAGGGTCGCGAAAACACAAAATCCTTCCTGGTCAATCACTTTACATGATAGCTAAAATATACGGTGTAACTATTGCGGATTTGTATGCTGCAAATCCTATTCTTAATAGCTCTATAATAATTCACTCTGGCGAAATTATTAATATACCATCATCTACTCGAAAATTAGGTCCTATTGAAGTTAATGCTTATGCTCTTCCAGGTACTGATATGGATGTTCTTACAAAAACTCTTCCAAGCCTCACATACCTTAGTATATTTAGCCATCAAGTGCAAGCTAATGGAACACTAAAGGGCATAAACGATGTACCTTTAATACAAGCTGCTAGAAAGGCTAAAGTAGCTCCCATGATGGTAATGACAAATTTAAAAGAAGGTGGTGGATTTGATAGTGCACTCGCCCATACTATTCTGACAAATGAAAATATACAAAATACATTACTTAATAACATAATTACTACATTAAAAAGTAAAAATTATTATGGCTTAGATATAGATCTAGAATACATCTACCCAGAAGATAGAGAAAACTATAACAATTTTCTGCGTAAAGTAGTAAGTAGTTTAAAAAAATTAGGCTATCCTGTTACTACAGCCTTAGCCCCTAAACCCTCTGGTGATATAAAGGGCTTACTTTATGAAGCGCATGATTACCCAGTTCATGGTGCCTTAGCTACCCACGTTATACTAATGACTTATGAGTGGGGCTATACTGCCGGTCCTCCACTTGCCGTGTCTCCACTTAATGAGGTAAGAAAGATACTAAACTATGCAGTAACTGTAATTCCAAGTAAAAAGATTTTCATGGGAATACCTAATTACGGTTACGATTGGACTCTGCCTTACGTAAAAGGAACTTCAGCAACTGCACTCGGTAATGTAGAAGCAGTAGATCTTGCAAGGAAGGTACATGCATCTATTCAATATGATTATACCTCCCAAGCTCCATTTTTTAACTATTATGATTCTAATGGTAAACAACACGTAGTTTGGTTCGAAGATGCAAGGAGTATGAACGCAAAACTTAGAACCGCTAATGAATATAATTTAGGTGGGGTTAGCTATTGGACAATTGGAAAATACTTCCCTCAGGCTTGGCTAATTCAAAACTCTTTATACGATGTAAAAAAATTGCTTTAGTTAAAAATCTCTAATTCCAAGGTAAAATCATCAATTTTTATTAGACTATGCTGAATTACGAAGATGATTTCTGTATTGTACAGAAGTCATTTTTTAAAGGCCCATTGATACCCGTAATTATTATAGTAACTCTTTAATAGTTGCTCTCGTGTAAAAATGTGGTTAATGCAGGAGCTATATATTATTGGATTTGTGTTGTGAAATTGATTTAGATAAAATTAGTGAGTTTATGAACGAGTTTAGGTAGATAATAAATCATTAAATGATGGTAATCCTCGACAATTAATAAAGCGACACTCGGTAATATTGTTCTTAGTTACAGTTATATTAAATATACTAAATTGAAAGTAGGCGATTAAATGTTATTAACCAAAGCAACATTAGATCTATTAAATCAGCAAGTATCTCATGAATTAGATAACCATACTATTTATCGCAACATACAAGCTTATTTCTCTAACTTAGACTTAGAGGGTTGGGCAGCATTTTTCGGGTTACAAGCTGAAGGAGAGTATAGCCATTATACACACGTTATAAATTACTTAGACGAGAAGAATGCTCCTTATGAGATAAATGTATTACCTTATACAAACTATCAATTCAAGGATATTAAAGAAATACTTGATAAATATTATGCTACGGAGATAATAACTACTACAAAGATTTATGCTATTGCTGAACAGGCAAAGGCAGACAATGATCATGGCACAATAGGTTGGTTATATACTATTCCTGTATCTGTTGGCGGCTTATCATTGATACACGAACAGATTGAAGAGGAAGATTCAGCATTAAAATTACAATCTGAGTTTATGCAAGGGTTTGGAAATGATGACCAATTAAATCAACAATGGATCCGAACTGTAAATGAAAATTTAATTCAGAGATTGGCAAAATAAAAAAATAAGACTATAAACATTATAAGTCTCCATTCCTTTAAATTATTTAAAGGAATGGAGACTTATTATCTTGAATGGATTTCATTCTATCTGAAAACTATGTACTTGGATACTTTTTAACAATTCTTTCATGTATGTTCTTTATTGTCTCACTACCAATAATAACTTCACTTCTAATGTATTCATTTTCTTTTCTCTTATAGCAATGTAAAACTTCAGTTATGTAAATGAATATAATATCAAAAGTATATTTATAATTATATATTAGTTTATTAATTTCCGTTAAGACTTCCCTATGATCGTCATCATTAGTTAAAAAATATCCATTTGGTGTTATCATGAGTATGTTTTTATCAGAAAATTCATATTTTTCGTTTAGCTTATCGGTTTTTTTCTCAATCTCTTTTGTCATTTCTAATCTCATTACCTTTGTATCAATAAGTCCTTTAGTAGGTGAATAGCCTGCAACATCACCAACTTTTATAATTTCACCATGTTTTAAAAAACTTGACTCTTTTTTCGAACTATTGATTTGGTGTTTTATTGCTTGAACCATTAATCCTCTATTAGCATACTTATTAAAAATACTCCTCATTCTACCATATGTTTGTAACGTACTCTCTGTTATCTCCAAATCTAATAATTTCCCATTAACATCAGTGCATATAAAGTGTAGACCTTCAGTTTTCTTAACATCAGCGATATCAAATTCATGACAATAGGTTTTGAAAATTTCATATAAAAACCATTCATATTGAAGACTAGACAGTCTCATAAAATCAACTCCTCCATAATACGGGTCTTAATTATTTTCTATATATTTTATTCATTTATCTTCTATAGAATCGTATATAATATAATTCTATAGAAGGGAATCTAATCCCTTTTGTTAAATAATTGCAATCAATAATATTCCTACAATTTACGGTACATAATTAATAAAAAGTAGATACAGTTTAAACTTTAAAAAAATGAGAAATGGACTCAACTTAACTATTAGGGTTATTTATTTTTGAATGGTCTTGCGGAGGTCCCCTCTAAGCGAGATGTGTTTGGTATCGATATATTAAATGAACTGCTTATATTGTTAATATATACTTGTATAAAAATATGTATCATTGTATAATTAAAGTTGCTCTTTTTGGTAGTTTATAATAAAAATCTTGAAAATATTATAGAGGGTAAATATAGATATAAAGAAAAGGATGAAAAATATGACTAAAAAACTAAATCTAATTAAAAGACTAATTCTATTTTTTATAGGCATGAGTATAATACAGATTGGGGTAGCTTTATTTTTAAAAACTAATATTGGTTCTGATCCGTTTACTTTATTCACTCAAGGATTAGCATTTTTATTAAATAAAACACCTGGAAATGCTAATATGATTATTTTATTTGTATTGTTTTGCATAATACTTTTAGTTGAAAGAGCTCGTATAAAGATAGGAACAATTATATGCGTGGTCGGAGTAGGACCCATTATTGATCTTGGAGTAAAGGCTGTTTCATTTTTCCCAATTGCACCTTTAAACATTGGTATAAAAATACTTTTAGTTGTATTCGGTTGTGTTCTAATTGCAATTGGATTTTCTATACTTGCAGCAAGTGATCTAGGTGTTGCACCAAATGATATTGTTCCATTTATAATAAAAGATAAA
>DHIM01000031.1 GCA_002403785.1 Clostridium sp. UBA4746 | reverse complement strand
TTTACAGCTTCAAAAATATATTCTGATACAAGTTCATAAGAAATTGACATCATTTTATGTTTATTAATTGCGTACCACATTCCACCCATTCCAATAGAGATCTCTATAGTCCCAACCATACTCAGTGTAGGAAAAATCACAGCTGATATTAGTGCTAAACAAAAACTGATTAAAATAGTAATTAAAATAGTTTTCATCTGTATTCTGACTCTATTCTTTTGAGAATTTATCATTTGAAAATATATTATTACAAAACCAGCTATAAACAAAACTGAAACGTATATACTAAAAACAATACCAATAGTTGTAGCACCGTATAAATTATCTACAAAGCCATAGGCTTCACTACTTATTACTTTGGAGGGCTCATTTATTAAATTATTTATGGAAAATATTATTGAAATTATATATACTGAAGATTGTATTTTTAAGTTGGAGTTTTTTTTATTTGTATCTTTAAGAGAAAATGCAAAGGATAGCCATAGCCCGTTAAAAAAGCACAAACCTAGAACAGAAATCATTCTCCATATATTTGCAATTTCTATATTAGGAGAAATTAACATGAATGCATATCCTATCGCTCTAAGGCTAACAGAAATACATAAAGCAAAAAATATTACAGTGACTTTTGATTTTTTATCTCTTTTAAAACTAGATATACCCATAAATAGGTAGAATATAAAACATATACATAATATTGCAAACAACATAGTTTGAATATTATCTTCTCGCAGCATCACCTATTCCCCCCATTATCTCAAAACTCTCATAAATATCATATGATTTACATTCATGATAGTTTACATTTTATTAGATAAGTTGTTGATATTTTGGTTGTTATGATTTTATCCTGTTGCATTTGAGTTTAATGTAAGCCCTTTTCATTTAAATATGATCCATACTTTTTATCAGTTCCTTGTATATGGTTTAAAAGCCATTGTTTAAGAAAAGTCATAAGTTCCATAGTAAAAACAGGTTTTAATTCATCTGAACGTTTTTTTAAGTCCGACACACTTTTTCTAAGGTCATTATGTTCCTTCACGTGTTCAGCCTTCCCTGGATAATCAAATTTTACAAAATATTTTTCTTCATTTTCAAAGTGATATTTTGTATATGCAATTAATTCATTTAATATATCCTTTAATACTACCTTGCCATCTCCTTCCTTCATTGCGTCATAAAGTTTATTAATCAATGCAATTATTATCTTGTGTTGTTCATCAAATTCAGTAATTCCTACCTTGTACTTTTTATTCCATGTTAACAATGACATGTCACTCACTCCTCTGCTTTATTATATTACTTAACAAAACTTAAAATTATTAATGGCCTAAAAGAATACACTATTATATTATAATAATGTATTCTTTTAGTGTGTCAATTAATTTGATATACCTTATGCCCCTTTCCACCCGCGCGTTTAGCTTCATACATAGCTAAATCAGCTTTCTTAATTAACGTATCTGCATCAATTGTACAGCACATTTCATTCAACATAATAAGTGAATATAAAGCTACATTCAATGTTATTAGTACTTTACTGTGTTTTTTCAATTTCGGGCGTGCAATAATCAATTTTAGTCCTTTCATTCATTAAACAACTAAGCGTTAACAAGCTTTCACTTAAATAAACGTGTTCCAAAATTATTTCTTCTGGCACCTCTAAATCCACAGGTGCAAAATTCCATACACCTTTAATACCGTTTTTCACCACTATATTAGTAACTGTTTGTGCATTATCCTTTGGTACACAAATTATCCCGATGTCTGTTGGTGTCACTTTTAGAAAGCCTACTAGTTCGTCTATGTCTAGTACTTTAATATCATGAATTTTTAATCCTATAAGTTTTGGATTAACATCAAAAATACCAACCAATTTAAAATCTAATCCTTGAGATCTAGTATGATTAGCAATAGCTTGTCCAATATTGCCTGCACCTATTATTATCATTTTATATTCTTTAATTAATCCTAATATTCCACTAATTTCATTTAATAAATCTTTAACATTATAACCGAATCCCTGTTGCCCAAAATATCCAAAACAACTTATGTCTTGTCTTATTAGAGTTGCTGTAGAACCAATTCTCTCACCCAATTCTTTTGAGGATACTCTATCCACATTATTTATTAAAAGTTCCCTCAAACATCTATGATATTTAGGTAGCCTTCTAATAACCGGCATTGATATAAATTTTTTTCTTTTCACAATTTACACTCCTCTGGTGACATTATAAATTTATAATATTACCACACTATTATAAGCTATCACTATATGAATTGTAAACGTTATACTATTTTGACCATTTCCTGGAGGTTTTAATGTTTATGCATTCAGTATGTGAAGATACTATTTCTTACTTCTTTAATAAATAAGTTCTTTACTTAATCTATTATAAGTGGTTTACTAGATAATATAGATATCTCTAATTATAACCAAATGCCATTAACAGTTTGTTATTAATTTTGCCATGAAATTGTAACATTGAAGAGATAATATAAACATGTTAAGGATTAACATTAAAGTGGAGGTGTATTGTGACTATTTCAAAAAATATACTTACAAATATTGAGGTTACTATTCCAAAAGATATATTAGATATATTAGAAACTAAAGCATCTAACGATAATCGTTCATTAAGCAATTACATCGTTACTCTTATTATCAATGATTTAAAAAAGTAATCATATACTGAACTTAATATTGTCAAAGCAATAAAAAACTCTCTATCTAGAATAGAGAGCTTTTTATTGTGCAATCATATGCGTCAAGGATAGAGATCCTGCTCGATTTCAAATAAAATTATACATTCATTTTCTATATCAAATTATTATTCTATTTTTTAATTGTTATAACCAAACTATCTGTAGTTGTTGTGTGTGTTGAATCTGTATACTGAGGTCTATAATTCGCAATATCCCAATCATTTTTAATTGAATAAAGGGTTGTTAGTTGATTATTATAACAAACTAAAGAAGTTAATGCTGTATTTTTACTTATATCTAACGTTGTTAGTTGATTATTATAACAATTTAAATCATATAATGCTGTATTCTTACTTACATCTAAGGTTTTTAGTTGATTACTACCACACGCTAAAGAAATTAATGCTTTATTCTTACTTATATCTAGGGTTGTTAGTTGATTACTAGCAAAATCTAAATAAGTTAATGCTTTATTCTTACTTATATCTAGGGTTTTTAGATAATTACTAGTAAAATCTAAATAAGTTAATGCTGTATTCTTACTT
>DHIM01000148.1 GCA_002403785.1 Clostridium sp. UBA4746 | reverse complement strand
CTGCATAGCAGTGGCCTTTTAGTCTAATTTTATTAACTATACCTAAATAGAAAATATTATTTTTTTCTTGGATTATTTATTTCTGCTTGAGCTGCTGCAAGTCTTGCAACTGGTACTCTAAATGGTGAACATGATACATAATCAAGTCCCACATTGTGACAGAATTCAACGGAGGATGGGTCTCCACCGTGTTCTCCACATATTCCAAGTTTTATATTAGGCCGAGTTTTTCGTCCAAGTTCAGCCGCCATTTTAATAAGTTTGCCTACTCCAACTTGATCTAATTTTTGGAATGGATCAAATTCGTAAACCTTCTTATCATAGTAATCTTTTAAGAAGGTTCCAGCATCATCTCTTGAAAATCCAAAAGTCATTTGTGTTAAATCATTTGTTCCAAAAGAGAAAAATTCTGCTTCTTCTGCAATTATATCAGCCGTAAGTGCAGCTCTTGGTATTTCAATCATTGTACCAACCATATATTTTAAATCACTGCCTTTTTCAGCTATAATTTGATCAGCTACTCTTACTACTATATCTTTAACATATTTTAATTCCTTAATTTCCCCAACTAAAGGAATCATTATTTCTGGAACAATATTATATCCTTTTCTAGTCTTAACATCTATAGCAGCTTCAATAACTGCTCTAGTTTGCATCTCAGCTATCTCTGGATATGATACTGCAAGTCTACATCCTCTGTGTCCCATCATTGGATTAACTTCATGTAATGCCTCAACAGTCGATTTAAGTTCTTCGAAGCTTAATCCCATATCACTTGCTAATTCTTTTATGTCTTCATCAGCATGTGGTAAAAATTCATGTAGTGGCGGATCTAAGAATCTAATTGTAGCTGGTTTTTCTTTAAGTTCTTCATAAATTCCTACAAAATCGCCTCTTTGCATTGGTAATAATTTTTCAAGTGCTACTCTTCTTTGCGCCTCATCTTTCGCAACTATCATTTCCCTTATTCGCATTATTCTGTCAGTATCAAAGAACATATGCTCTGTTCTGCATAAGCCTACACCTTCAGCTCCATATTTAACAGCTTGTGCTGTGTCTTTTGGAGTATCAGCATTAGTTCTTACTTTAAGGCTTCTTATTTCATCAGCCCAGCCCATAAATATTTCAAAATAACCATTTATTTCAGGCTCAACTGTTTTAATTACTCCAGCGTATACATTTCCTGTACTTCCATCCATTGAAATAAAGTCGCCCTCATTATATATTGTTTTTCCAATTTGGAAGTTCTTAGCTTGTTCGTTAACTTTTATATCTGAACAACCAGCAACACAACAAGTTCCCATTCCTCTTGCAACAACCGCAGCATGTGATGTCATGCCTCCTCTTACTGTTAGGATGCCTTCTGCAGCAACCATACCTTCGATGTCTTCTGGCGAGGTCTCAAGCCTTACAAGGATAACCTGATTGCCATCTTCATGCTTTGCCTTTGCATCTTCAGCTGTAAAGCAAACTTTACCGCACGCAGCTCCAGGAGATGCTGGTAATCCTTTAGCTATCACTGTAGATTTCTCTAATTCAACTTTATCAAAGTTAGGGTGTAGTAATGAATCTAGTTGTTTTGGCTCAACCTTCATAAGAGCTTCTTTCTTTGTTAACATTCCTTCTTCAACAAGTTCAACAGCAATTTTTAATGCAGCTTGTGCAGTTCTTTTACCATTCCTTGTTTGTAAAAAGTATAATTTTCCATCTTCAATTGTAAACTCCATATCTTGCATATCTTTGTTGTGAGTTTCAAGAGTATTAACAATTGCCATGAATTCGCCATATACTTTTGGCATATCTTTTTCAAGTTGTGATATATCTTGTGGTGTTCTTATTCCTGCAACAACGTCTTCACCTTGTGCATTCATTAAGTACTCAGCGAATATCTCTTTTTCTCCTGTAGATGGATTTCTTGAGAAAGCAACGCCCGTTCCTGATGTTTCCCCTTTGTTACCAAATACCATTTCTTGAACGCTTACTGCTGTTCCCCATGCCCCAGGGATATCATTTAATCTTCTATATACAATAGCCCGAGGATTATCCCATGATCTAAATACTGCGGAAATGGACTCTATTAATTGCTTTTCTGGATCATTTGGGAATTCTTCACCTTGATTTTCTTTATAGAATTCTTTAAATTGTTTAACTAATTTTTTCAAATCATTGGCATCTAATTCCGTATCAAAATTAACACCTTTTTCTTCCTTCATCTTATCCATCAAGTTTTCAAAGTTTCTTTTTTCAACGTCCATAACAACATCAGCAAACATTTGGATAAATCTCCTGTAAGAGTCATAAGCAAATCTTGGGTTATTTGTTGCTTTTGCCATAACCTCTACTGTATCATCATTTAATCCAAGATTTAAAATTGTATCCATCATACCAGGCATTGACGCTCTTGCTCCAGATCTAACTGATACAAGTAATGGATTTTCTAAACTTCCAAACTTCTTTCCGGTAATATTTTCAAGTTCAGTCATTTTAGCATGGATTTCACTAACAATTTCAGATGCAATTAATTGACCATCTTCATAGTATTTATTACAAGCTTCAGTAGTAACTGTAAATCCCTGAGGAACTGGAATTCCAAGGCTCGTCATATCTGCAAGGTTTGCACCTTTTCCGCCTAGAAGATTTTTCATTGAACGATTACCTTCGCTAAAAAGGTATACATACTTTTTAATTGCCATTTGCACACAACCCCTTTGATTAAATTATATATAAAATGGTATATGTTGGAATATAAACGTTTCCACCTTTACATATTTTCCCAAATTTACATGCCATTTTTAACAGTATACCACGTTTTTACAATGAAATGTAGGTCTTTTTACCACTTTGTTCCTAATATATCTTAATTTTCACTTTTATAAAAGCCCGCAACTAATGGTTGCCGGCTTTTATAGGAGTAAAAATTAAAATGTTAATAATTCTTAACAAAAGAATAAAAGAATAAAATTATTCTTTTTGCTCTCTGTCTTGCTCTTTTTCTTCTTTTTCCTTATCTTCTTTTTCTTTTTCATCAAATTTTACAGTATATTGATATACATTTTCATTATTGCTCTCTTTACTATCTTTGTTCTCCTTGCTACTTTTGTTAAAACCATCTTTCGTTCCATTAAATTTTTCTTTTACATCATCGCTTATATCGCTCATTTTACTTTTTACATCATCAACTGTATTTTTAATAATAGTATTAATTACTTCTACGCTACCATCCGCTTTTGTTACCTCAATGGTTACTTTTGTTAATACAGCCGTTAATACACCTATCGCAATTAGCGCTGGATAAATTAATCCAAATATTCCTGCTGCAATGCCTGCATTAACAGGTATATCTATAACCACAGTTTGATCTTTCTTTATTTTTATCCTTGAAACGTTACCTTTTCGTGCTGTTTCCTTTATCCATTCTAAAAATTCATCCTTAGTACTATACATTTCATCCATATTAAATTTATTTGATTTTTTTTGTTTTGCTTCGATATAAATCAAAGCATTAACTACATCACTATCGCATTCTTCTAATGCTTCCTTAGCATCAGTGTAGGATACACCTATTCGCTCTTTAATAATGTCAATTTTTTCTAGTGTGATCTCTG
>DHIM01000299.1:3322-9469 GCA_002403785.1 Clostridium sp. UBA4746 | reverse complement strand
TTAGAAAAATTCTTTATTCAAAATAATCAACAAATTACTTTGTTTGAGCGTAGTTCAATAATAACAAAAATCTGGTCTACCAATCTAACCGGAATTGTCCCTCTAATACAAAGTACTTACTCTAAATCTAATCAAGGGGCTCCGCCCAAAGATGCGGTAGCTTTACTCAGATCACTTATTATCATGGCTTATTGTAAAGAAACTAGCATATCATCTTGGATAAAAACATTACGTTCAGAACCGTTTTATGCAATTCTTTCAGGCTTTATCCCTGCTTGCTACTCACCTTTTAAAGCCGAAGGCATTCATGCTGATCAAATACCTGGCATAGGTACTTTTTATGATTTTATGGATAGGCTGATTCATAAGGATAAAATCCTATATAAATCCAAACTGTGTAAAATCAAACGTAAACCACGTAAAAAACAAAAGAAAAACCAAAAGATGAATAACTCCAAATCTGGTGTTGTCGAACGTTTAGTTAAAAGGATCTTAAAATATGATAATTCTAAGCTTTCTGACAGAATAGAATCCAAAATGAACAACATACTTAAAGAATTATTCGTTATTCCTTCTTTATCAATGTGTATTTTGGGTGACCCTTCTAAACTAAATATCGCCGGTGATGGAACTTGTATGCCTACACAGGCTTCGCCTTATGGTAAAAAAGTTTGTGATTGCAAACTTAAACCTGGAGAGCATTGTGCTTGTTATAGAAAGTTTACCGATCCCAGTGCTAGCTGGGGTTGGGATAGCTTTAATGAACACTATTACTATGGTCATACTTATCACGGATTTACTGCTTGTGATAGTTTTTACAGCCTACCTATCCATATTAAATTTGTTAGTGCAGCACGCCATGATTCTGTTACTGGTGTTTATGAACTTAAGGAACTTGTAGATTTATATCCTGAAATTAAATTTTATTCTTTAGCCTTAGATTCTGCATATGATGCTAATGCTTTTTATCTTTTATGCATGCATTATGGAATAAATCCTATTATTGATTTAAATTCACGTTCTTTAAAACCTATATCAGGTAGTGAATTTGTTGAACTTGATGATAAGGGTATTCCTCACGGAAAAATTTGTGGACATCAGCTTCGTAATTGGGGAATTATCCGTAAAGAATACAGGCGTAAATGGTTATTCCCAGTTCAATGTGAACACTGTGAAAAATGTCCTATAAAAAGCAACAAAACTTATTACACTAAAACATTAGATAACCCAAGATATTTTACTCCAATAATAAGAAATTCAAAGCAATGGAAATCTCTTTATAAAAAACGTTCAACTACTGAAAGATGTTGGGATAGAATAAACAACGACTTCCATGCTGAAAAAGCAATTATATATTCTATTAGTCGTAGAATAACAAGAGTATTTCTTGGTGCTTTTTGCTGTTTCATAGATGCTTGGGCTAAAGAAACATTAATAACCCTTGCTGATATTTTTCTGAATTTCAAGAATATAGTTGCTTAATTTATAATCAGTTTAAACTAACTAACCAGCCTACGGCTTTTTTAAAATAGCGTATAAAAAAGCCTTTTTGTCATGCCTGCTATTAATCTAGGTATATCATTTCGTCCAATAAACACTTTTATTCCTCAAATATGACAATTGTTAATTATTGTTTTCCGAGTATACTCATTATAACACAAAACATGTAATATTTAAAGGAAGTTGCCTGGTGAATGTTTTGTATTATATTTATATAAGGTGATTTATATGACAAAAATAATTATGGAAAGTGGAAAAATGTATGAATTAAGACTGAATAATACTGAAGAAATTATGATATTTGTTATGTTTGATAAAACAGTGATGTTATGATATAACAAACATGTTATAATATAGAATATAGAATATAGGTTAAGTGGAGCTTTATTATTTAAGCCTTAAGTTTAATTATATTCTTAGATCAAATATAGTAATTAGTGCAAATTAGAAACTAGTGCTAAGGGGGAATCATTGATGAAAGAAATGAATAAAGCTGAGTTGAAAAAAATGGAAGATAACGTGTCGGAATTTAAAAACAAATTAGAAAAGTTTCACTTAGATATAAATTCCGAAAATCCAATGCAGATTATATTAAAGGGGAATCTTTATATAGAATATGCATTGAGAGAAAGACTAAAAAAGCACCTTAAGAATCCAGAAATTTTAGAATGTGATAAGTTGACATTTAGTCAGTTAGCAAAATTAGTATTTTCATTGGGGCTGCTTCCGGTTGATATATTTAAAACAGTTATAGAAGTGAATCATATAAGAAATTCATATTCTCATAATCTTAAGTATAATTTCAATGAGGAAGAGTTTAGAAAACTTGAAAATACATTTTCAACTGATTTCAAGAATTTATATTTATCATTTTTGAGAACACATAAATACCCAATAAATACTTTGATAAAATTACAGACTGCTATATTTACAATATGGCAATTAATAATAAATAGATATAATGTTCTAGAAAATCCTAAAGAAAATATCTGATTTTGATGAGTAGTTCTAGATTAGATAGCAATTGGTTACGATTTTTATAAATTTTAAATAAAACACAAAATTTATTAAGTATTACAATAATAAAAAAATATTTTATTAGAATGCTGTAAGTCTCCTTAGTGTATAAAACATTTAGGCGGCTTTTTTTACATAAGTGGAAGTAAACTCAGTAATGCATTTGCTGAAGGTAAATACGATTTATAAAAAAATGTTCATTAACGTTAAACTAAATATGCATATTACCCCTTTTGTTTTCATAAGTATTAATTAAGTTATAACATCCTTATTATAATTGTGTAGGCTAAATTTTAACTCATATAAGGTAAAGTTTAGCATAGATATATTGTAGATGATTTTTATTTAACATAGTATAACTAGCAATGAGAAAACAGAGCGATAAACAAAGGGGGAAAATTATGTCATCTAATACATTGATAGGTAATGTAAACAAACATATACAAGAAAATTTTTGGTTATATATCATAAGCATTCTTTGTATATTTACAGGTATAATTTTAGGTATTTATAGTGTTAAATACATGGGGCAGTCTGAACGAAATGATTTGGTAAATTACTTGACGAATTTTGTTGATCCTTTAAACACAAGTGGGATTAGTTATAAATCGATATTTTTACAATCAATAAAGAATAATCTACCAGTGATTATTTTTCTTTGGTTTTTAGGGTTAACCATAGTCGGAATACCAATAATTATAATTATTGATTTATTAAAAGGATTTACTGTTGGATTTACATTTAGCTTTATGATAAGCGGGCTAGGGAAGAGTGGTATTGGGATTGCAATACTAGGGGTGCTTCCACAAAATATAATTTATATTCCATGTATTATTTTTGCATCTGTGGTATCAATGGAATTTTCTATAATGTTACTTAAGAATAAGTTTAATAAACAATGGACAAGTAGTACAACTAGTAGAATATTATATTATAGTGTCATATTTATTGTAATAATAATTTTATTGTTTATAGGGATTATTATTGAATCATATATTGCACCACATTTTGTTAAAAATCTTATTAATAGTATGGGAAGCGTAAGTAAATGAAGAACAAGGATTTATGGCATTTTGTAATGTTAACAATAAAGTGTTTTATTATTTTGCTAGTAATTGGTATTTTAATGCCTAAAACTGTAGATTATTTGTTTCAAAATTTAATTACTAATACAAAAATTTACAAAAACAGTGTTGTAGTTTATAAATTGGTTGATAATAATTATAAATTAGTTTATAATTATATTCTAACATTTTATTTATTTTTTAGAGTATAGTGTATGAATAAATATTTGTATTCTCTATAATTAGGAGAAAAATTATGAATGAATTACTTGCAATTTATATAAAAAATTTAACAAACAATAAGCTAACTAAAAACACAATAGAAGCTTACACAAGAGACGTTAAAAGATTCATAAAATTCATGGAATCTAGAAATGAAAGTACAGAGATAGCAGATTCTATAACAATCATGGCATATTCAGAGCAGCTTAGAAAAGAAGGTTGTGCAAATAGTTCTATAGCAAGAAGTATAGTTTCTGTTAGAAATTATTATAAATATCTTATTAGAAACGACTTGGCACAACATGATCCAACAGCCTATTTTTCTATCCCGAAAATTAAACGGAACATACCTCAAATTCTATCTATTGAAGAGGTAGATGAATTATTAAATCAACCAGATGAGTCAACTGATAAGGGGTCTAGAGATAAAGCAATGCTAGAATTAATGTATGCCACAGGCATAAAGGTTTCAGAACTTTTAAGTCTAACAATTTATGATATAAATTTAGAATTGCTATATATAAGGTGTAATAATGGTAAAAAAAATGAAAGAACAATCCCTATAGGAAAGCATGCGGTTAGATGTCTGTCACTGTACTTAAAAATTAGAGTTAACATGAATTTACATAATCTAAATTTACTTTTTTTAAATACAAAATGTGATAAGATGACAAGACAAGGATTTTGGAAAATTATTAAAGAATATGCTAAAATGACTAATATTCAAAAAATAATAAATTCGTATACAATAAGACACTCTTTTGCTGTACATTTATTGCAAAATGGTGCGGGTATATCCTCAGTTCAACAATTATTAGGTCACAATAGTATGTCTACAACTCAGATTTATTCTTCTATAGTTAAAAAGAGTAAGATAGCAGAAATTTATAAGAATACTCATCCTAGAGCATAAGTCCTATTATTAAAGACAGTGTTGTTATAGTTTTAGTATTATTAAACAAAAAATGTAAAACAATATAAAAATGTGTTAAATTTAAATAGAATGAATTAACAAATTTGTATATTTATATATAAATATAGGAAATAAAAATCCACTTTCATTGATAATGAAGGCGGATTTTTATTTTTGTTTTATAAATATATTAATTTTTTTATTTAATGTAGATAAATAGTGATAATATCAATGTGTTTTGGTAAAAATAATGTTATAAATTTTGAACGAAGCAGATAACATTAAATAATTGTTGTCTAGCGAAAAGAAAAATGAGGAGGATCCATATGAAAAGAAATTTTAAAAATGTAATATGTTTAATTTTATCATTAATTTTTACAACGCAGCTTTTGGGATTGAAAGTTAAAGCAGAAGGGGAAACCAAAAATGATAAAGGTATTGTAGTTGATGCAAAGTCAGCATTACTAATGGAGCCATCCAGTGGTAAAATAATATATGAAAAAAATGCTCATGAAAAATTTGCACCAGCGTCAGTAACTAAAATAATGACTATGTTATTAGCGATGGAGGCAATAGATTCTGGTAAAATTAAATTAAAAGACAAAATAACTGTAAGTGAAAATTCAAAAAAAATGGGTGGAAGTAGTATGATTCTAGATACTGGTGAAGTTAGGACAGTAGAAGAAATCCTAAAAGGGATTGCTATTGCATCAGGAAATGATGCGGCAGTAGCAATGGCAGAATATTTAGGCGGCAGTGAAGGTAGCTTTGTTAATATGATGAATCAAAAGGCCAAGAGTCTTGATATGAAAGATACTAATTTTAAAAACTGCACTGGTTTACCTGCAGAAGGACATTATTCATCAGCCTATGATATTTCAATTATGTCTAGAGAATTATTAAAACATTCTAAAATATTAAAATATTCATCAACTTATATGGAAACTATTTCTGAAGGTAGAAAGTCTCCGATTGGACTTGTAAATCACAATAAGCTCGTTAGATTTTTTAATGGATGTGATGGACTTAAGACTGGGTTTACAAATGAAGCAAAATATTGCATATCTGCTACCGCAAAGCAAAATAATGTAAGAATGCTTGCAATAGTTATGGGTTCACCAACATATAAAATAAGAAATAACGATGCTAGTATGTTAATGAACTACGGATTTTCTAAATTTGAAACTAAAAAAGTAATAGTAAAAGATCAAAATTTAGAAAAAATAGCTTTAAATAAAAAAGGTGATAAGTTCCTTATAGCTAAAGCACAAGGAGATTTTGTATTAACTCTTGAAAGAGGTCAAAAAAATAAAATAACTAAAAAATTTCTTATAGCACAAAATTTAAAAGAATATAAAAAGGATGTAGCAATTGGATTTTGTGAAATATATAATGATGATAAATTATGTGGTAAAATTGGTATCTATAGCG
>DHIM01000299.1:2081-3131 GCA_002403785.1 Clostridium sp. UBA4746 | reverse complement strand
CTAAAATTGGTATCTATAGCGATAGAGATATTAAAAAATCAAGAGTATGGGATAATATTAAAAATAACTTTGTAGAATTATTTGATAAAGCAATTTAAAATCGTGAAATATAGCTTCTTTGCAAAAAAAATTGCTTAGAGGCTATTATTTTTATAGTTATTAAAATTTAGTAAATTATACTTAATTAGTATAATTTATAAAAACAATGAATTTCATCAAGTATGTATGTCACAAAACAACCTAGCATAGTGACTAGTTATTTTTTCCAAAATGCATTATACTTAAAATAATCAAGGAATAAAGAAAGAGATGTTAATCTAACATTTCCTTATAATTAACTGTTTAGGAGAGAGTGTACATGCCATTAAGTATAAAAGTAACTAATTTTGAAGGGCCATTTGATTTGTTGTTACATCTTATTAAAAAAAATGAGATGAACATTTATGATATTAATATTATTGAAATTACAAATCAGTATTTGGAATATCTTAAAAGTATGAAAGAAATGGATTTAGAGGTGACGTCAGAATTTATTGTTATTGCTGCAACTTTAATTGAAATTAAATCTAAATATTTGTTGCCTAAACATAAAGAAGAACATAGTGAGGATGAAGAAAACGATGTGGAAAAGGAATTACTAAACAAGTTAATAGAATATAGAAAATATAAAGTTATAGCTGAGAATTTAAAGATATTGGAGCAAGGTGCAGGTATAATGATTAGTAAAAAACCTGAAATAATTGAGGAAGATAATAAAATTGTAGAAGAAATAGATTTTCTTAAAAACATTACAATGCTCGATTTGTATAATTCATATAATAATTTAATGCAAGAGTACATAAATAAAATGAATACTAATAATATAATAGATAAAAAAATAATAATAGATGAATACAAAATAGAAGATAAAATGATTGAACTGAAACATACGTTGGATTGTTTTGGAAAGGTACATTTTACAAAGTTAATCTATGGATATTCATCAAAGTTGGAAGTTATTGTTACATTTTTAGCATTACTTGAGCTAATTAAGATTAGAGGTGTAAGAGT
>DHIM01000299.1:641-1865 GCA_002403785.1 Clostridium sp. UBA4746 | reverse complement strand
GGGTAAATTAATATGAATGAAATTAATATTAAGCAATTAGAGTCAGCAAATGTTTCAACTAAAAAAAAATATTTTTCTATTATTGAGTCCTTGTTGTTTGTTGCTGGAGATTCATTAAAATTAACCGATATTTCAAGTATATTAGAGTGTAGCATTCCATTTACAAAAGAACTAATAACTGAATTAAAAGAAAAGTATGAAGATGAGAGTAGAGGAATAAAAATTATAGTAATAAATGATGAATACCAATTTGTTACAAAACCATGCAATAGTGAATTTATACAAAAACTATTAAAGACAAATACTAGGAAATCTTTATCTCAGGCTTCACTTGAAACTTTGGCGATAATTGCATATAAACAACCTATAACGAGAGTGGAAATCGAGGAGATAAGAGGTGTTAAAAGTGATAGGGCAGTTTATACTTTGTCAGAGAAAAAATTAGTTGAAGAAAGTGGACGAAAAAATGTCCCGGGAAGACCAATTATTTATATTACCACGGATGAATTTCTTAAGCATTTTGACTTTCATAGTTTAAATGAAATGCCTTCTTTTGAAGATTTCAACAAAAACAAATTACAATCAGATGTTAATATCAATCAAAATGATTAAGAAATTTTAAGGATGTCTTACATATGTACAGCTATTAACCCCACCATAATAAAGGGTTTTGTTAAAAACTCTGCTATGGTGGGTTAATATTTTAATGGTATTTATTATCAAATTGGAAAATTACTCATCACACTTTTCTTTATTATCAGGTGATGTAGCTTTATCAGATTTATCTTTAAACATACCTTTAATTATATCAAATATTTGTGGAACTGTATCAACAATTTTATCATATGTGTTTTGCTGGTCTACTGACAATAATCTTATTGAATCATCTTTAACAACTAAAAATGCAACAGGTTTTACTGTGACTCCAGCTCCAGAACCACCACCAAAAGGATATTTATTAATTGAGTCAGAAGACTTAATACTATTGAATTCACTACCGCCTGATGCAAAACCAAAACATACTTTTGAAATAGGAATAATTGTAGTCCCGTCTAATGATTTTACAGGATCCCCTACAATGGTGTTCACATCTATCATATCTTTTATACTTTCCATGGTGCTCTTCATTAAATTTTCAATTGGATGATTATCCATGTATATTTCCTCCTCTATATTTTTTCATAGTTACTTTGTTATGTTTTATTTCTATAAGACAAAGAGAGA
>DHIM01000299.1:0-434 GCA_002403785.1 Clostridium sp. UBA4746 | reverse complement strand
GACAAAGAGAGATTACAAATACTAGATTAATAATTTTTGCTAAATTGGTATAAATTATACTTGAAATTTCCATATTAAAATCTTTTTCTTTAAAATGAGGGATAACATTAAAATTCATTTTTTTAACTTTGACAAAATTTATTAATATCAAATACAAAAGACTATAAATGGAATGGATAAAGCCAAATAAAATTGCTACAAAAGCAGCATCATCAAATCCATATTCTAGTTTAGTATTTAAAATTATTTTTGGTTTAAATTTTAAGTTCTCAATTCTAAAAATAATTAACTTTATATCATCTAAAAACAAGGAACTTAAAAAGTTTTCTTTTGGATTAGAATTCAAATTATTTTTGGATATAGTTTTTAAAGGTTTTTTTTTCTTTAACTTTTTATTATATAAGTAAATTTCCAAAACTTTGTTTGAGTATTTT
>DHIM01000020.1 GCA_002403785.1 Clostridium sp. UBA4746 | reverse complement strand
TTTTGTAACAATAAGGTTAGAGCTGCATACTATAAGATAATAGCTGATTTTGGAGGACTATATATGAAGGTTAACTCTACAATTCTTTTAGAATTAAGTAAAAAAGAATTAGAACTTTTGAACAAGGAGTATACAAGGAATGTTGCAAAAATAATTGCTTCAAATCTTTCATTACAAGAAATAAATCAATTAATAGAAAAGTTAATGATTAACTAGGGGATTTAAAACATTACGAAAAATAGTATTATATATTAAAAAGGAATAAATGCACTAAAGTAGAATAAATATAGAAAAGAGAAAGTTTGAAGATGATAAGAAATTGTATTTCAATAATGAAAAATAAACAATCTGAATATATTGGAACAAATCCTATTAAAAAATGATATACTATTATAATATTCAATACAACATAAAATATGGAGATGATTTATATGAAGTTATGCGAAATATGTAAAAAAAATATAGCAATGATTTTAACATCAAAAATTGAAAATGGAAAAACTGAAACTATAGGATTATGTATAGAGTGCGCTAAAAAGAGGGGAATTCCAGTTATGGATCAATTGATGCAGCAAGCCGGATTATCCTCAGAAGATATTGAAAGTTTAAATGAACAAATGGGTAATATGTTTAAAGATATGAATTTAGAAGATATGAATCTTGAGGAGTTAAATGTTTCAGACACAGATACAGAAAATAGTGATGGAAAAAATATTATTGGTAATATTTTTAATGGGTTATTTTCACCTGAAGATAAAAACAAGGATTTTATAGAGGATGATGTTGAAACTGCCTCAAAGATTAAAGAAGCACCTGAAGAGAAATCAAAAAAGAACTGGTTTAAAAAGAAGCGAAAGCACTTAGATACATATGGAATAAACTTAACAAACAAAGCGAATGAAAACGGTGTAGACAGGGTTGTTGGGAGATATAAAGAAATTGATCGTGTGGTTCAGATTTTAAATAGAAGAAGTAAAAATAATCCTATTTTAATTGGGGAAGCTGGTGTAGGTAAAACGGCTATTGCAGAGGGTCTTGCTGTAAGAATTGTAGAAAAACAAGTTCCAGAAAAATTATATAATGCGGAAGTTTATTTACTTGATCTAACTGCGGTGGTTGCTGGTACACAATTTAGAGGACAATTTGAAAGTCGTATGAAGTCAATTATTGAAGAAGCTAAGGAAAGTGGAAATATAATATTAGTTATTGACGAAGTGCACAATATTATGGGCGCTGGTGAAGTTCAAGGTGGGGCAATGAATGCAGCTAATATCTTAAAACCGGCTTTGGCTAAAGGAGAAATACAAGTTATTGGTGTGACAACCCTTGAGGAATATAGAAAATATATAGAAAAAGACGCGGCACTTGAGAGAAGATTTCAACCAGTCCTAGTTGAAGAACCTAGTATAGCTGAGACAATAGAAATTTTAAAAGGAATACGAGGTTATTATGAAGAATATCATAAAGTTAAAATATCTGATGAAGTAATTGAGGAAGTTGTAAATTTATCTGAAAGATATATAACTGACAGATTTTTGCCAGATAAAGCTATAGATGTAATTGATGAAGCCGGCTCTAGGGCTAATTTGAAAAATAAAGGTCTTGTGGAACTTGCAGGATTAAAAGAAGAATCAAAAAAAATCCAAAGTGAGAAGAATGAAGCAGAGACTACTGGAAATTTTGAAAAAGCTGCTGAATATAGGACGAGATTATGCAAAGTAAAAGAAGATATTAGTGCAACGCAAAAAAAGTGTAGTGAGGTTCAAATTACTATTGAGGATATTGCTTTTGTAATTGAGACATGGACTAAAATTCCAATCCAAAAGATTACAGAAAAAGAAGCAAAAAAGCTATTAAATTTGGAAAGTAGACTCCATAAACGAGTTATAGGTCAAAATCAGGCTATTAAGAGTTTGTCTAGAGCAATTAGACGGAATCGTTCAGGATTTAGAAAAAAGAAAAAACCATCTTCTTTTATATTTGTAGGACCAACGGGTGTTGGAAAAACAGAACTTGTCAAAGCACTTTCATGTGAGCTTTTTGGAAGTGAGGAAGCATTAATACGTATCGATATGTCTGAATATATGGAAAAGCATACAGTTTCAAAACTAATTGGTGCACCACCAGGGTATATAGGATATGATCAGGGGGGGCAGTTAACTGAAAAAGTTAGAAGAAAGCCATATTCAGTAATTCTTTTAGATGAAATAGAGAAGGCTCATCCGGATGTATTTAATATGTTACTTCAAATTCTTGAAGATGGAATACTGACTGATAGTCAAGGTAGAACTGTTTTCTTTGAAAACACTGTAATAATAATGACATCAAATGCAGGTACTAAGTTTAAAGCAAGTAGCATAGGTTTTGTACAAGGAGATTATGATATATTAGAAGCAAACGTAAAAGATGCTTTAAAAGAAGCTTTTAAGCCTGAATTTTTAAATAGGGTAGATGAAATTATAGTATTTACGCCTCTTGAAAAGGAAGAACTTCGAAAGATAGTAGATTTAATGATTATGGAAGTAGTGGA
The DNA here is from genome assembly GCA_002403785.1 of Clostridium sp. UBA4746. Classification (GTDB taxonomy): domain Bacteria; phylum Bacillota; class Clostridia; order Clostridiales; family Clostridiaceae; genus Clostridium_AD. The sequence goes on along the minus strand of DHIM01000020.1, from coordinate 2,123 downwards.
AGAGGTAAGAGAAAAGAAAATTTCATTGCATGTTTCAAAAGAGGTAGCTGATTTTATATTAGAAAAAGGATATGACGAGAAATATGGTGCAAGACCACTCAGAAGAACTATTCAAAAATATATTGAAGATGAGATTGCAGAGCATTATCTCCAAAATGAATTTAGTGAAGGGTCAAAAATATCTGTAGAACTAAAAGACAATAAAATAGTTATAATATAAAGTTCAAAAGCTGCTGAAGATTATTCAGCAGCTTTTGAACTTTGTTTGTATCACTGTTCTATATTCTGTTTACTTACAGAATAAGATTTTTTGGAACTATAAAGTTTGTACTGCAGTTCAACATGAATGACTGAGTTGAGAATAACATCACATAAGAACATCGCAAATAAGATATCCATTATTACGTGTTGTTTAACAAATTCTGTAGATATAATAATAAGAAATCCTAGAATGTTAACTGGAATTTTAATAGATTTCCTAGCATTAGTTGCATTAATGCCCTTAATAGCTAGGTATGCAGTTATAACATGAATGCTTGGAAAACAATTATATGGCTCATCAGAGTTATAAGTAAATAAGATTAGCTTTGAGAATATATCATTTCCTGTTACTATAGGCCTTGGAACAGTGGTTTGAAAAAAGTAATAAGTGATAAAAGAAGCAACATAACATAGGCATAAAGTAAGCATAATCTTATAATAAACTTTTCTATTTTTAAAGCACAAATAAACAAAACAGAAGGCTAAGAAAAACCATAAAGTCATATAAGGTATTATAAAAATCTTTATAAGTGGTAAAGATCTATCTAAATCGGTTGTAACATTATAAACGCCTCTTTGAGCATTATTTAGTGTCCAATAAAATAAATTAGAAAAAGGAATAGAACCAATAAGTAATAGTGGTAATAGTTTTTTAAATATATTTTTCAAGTCATCAGTCCTTTCTTCAAAGACTATTTTAACGGAAAATTACAATAGATACAATCATTTTTATAAAATATATTTATGATTATTGTGTAATTACTATAAAAATTTAACAATAATAATACAGATTATGCATTTACAGACGGAGGAATCGCAGTTTGGTGTCTCGACCATGTCCTTGCCATCTGGCAGAAACAGGAGACTGTATATTATGTTCACAGCTTGCAGGCAAAAATTTCTGCGATTGTGGTAATTGGAATGGAGTATGCATATATCAAGAATATGCTTCAAACAATTACAAAGCTAAAGAAAGTAGGAAATATCACAATTGCAAAATATTAGAGAAAAATAGATTTGAGGACAATGTTATTATATTTAAAGTAGGAGCAAGTGATAAATTGGTAAGTGAATTGGTTCAGGCAGGAAGTTATATTTTTGCACGAAGGCCAGATACAGATACGAGGTTTGATACGCCAATATCAATAATGGATACTGATACGAAAAATAATACTATAACTATTGCTATAGAAATAAAAGGATCTAAAACCAAAGCATTAGATGTGTTAAAGGTAGGTGATGAACTGCTCGTAAAAGCACCATTTTGGAATGGTATTTTAGGACTAAAAAACATATCTACAATTAAGAATAGTAAATGTTTAATTGTAGCAAGGGGTATAGGTCAGGCACCAATGATACCACCACTTAAGCATTTGCATGCAAATAATAATGAAATTACAGTTGTGCTTGATAATTCTCCTTATAAAAATAGTTTTGTTAATGAGTACCTAGAAAAATATGCTTCAAAAGTTATACAATGCAATACCATATGCCGTGGCAGAATCACAGATGAATTTAATAATATTTTGAATGATTTAATTAGTAATAATGATATTAGCTTAGTGCATTGTGATGCTACAGATATTTTGAATTATGAATTGATGAAGGTCGTAGAAGATATTGATAAAAACATTAAATATTCTTGTTGTAATAATGCCAAAATGTGCTGTGGAGAAGGCATATGTGGCTGTTGCACAAGAAAAAACAATGACCGTAAATTAAGGCGGCTCTGCAAAATGCAGACAGAACCTAAATATGTTTTAGAAGGGAGGAGAATATTTTGAAAGTTATCGTAATTGGTGGTGGATGGTCTGGCTGTAGTGCAGCGATTATAGCCAAAAAGGCAGGGGCAGAGGTTGTAT
>DHIM01000035.1 GCA_002403785.1 Clostridium sp. UBA4746 | reverse complement strand
GATGGTAATACAGCAGCAGCACACGTTGCATATGCATATACCGATGTGGCAGCAATTTACCCTATAACACCATCTTCAACGATGGCAGAATATTGTGATGAACTGGCAGCTAAAGGGACAAAAAATGTATTTGGTCAAAAAGTTAAACTTATGGAAATGCAATCTGAAGCAGGAGCTGCAGGAGCAGTACATGGATCACTTCAAACAGGAGCTTTAACTACAACTTTTACATCTTCTCAAGGTTTATTATTAATGATTCCAAATATGTATAAAATAGCAGGAGAATTACTACCTGGAGTACTCCATGTAGCAGCTAGATCACTCGCTACTCATGCACTTAATATTTTTGGAGATCATCAAGATGTAATGGCTACTAGGGCAACAGGGTTTGCTTTACTTGCATCGGGTAGTGTACAAGAAGTAATGGACCTTTCACCAGTTGCTCATTTATCAGCTATTGAAGGAAAAATTCCTTTCGTAAATTTCTTTGATGGATTTAGAACTTCTCATGAAATACAAAAAATTGAAGCATGGGACTACGAAACTCTAGGAACTCTTGTAAATCAAGAATCAGTAGAATCATTTAGAAGTAAAGCTATGAATCCAGAACATCCTGTAACTCGTGGAACAGCACAAAATCCTGATATTTATTTCCAAGGAAGAGAAGCTTCAAACAAATTTTATGATGCACTTCCTGAGAAAGTTGAAACATATATGGGAAAAATAAATTCATTAATCGGAACTGACTACCATTTATTTAATTATTATGGTGCAGTTGATGCAGATAGAATTATAATAGCAATGGGATCAGTTTGTGATACTATTGAAGAAACTATAGATTATTTAAATGCTAAGGGAGAAAAAGTTGGAGTACTTAAAGTACATCTTTACAGACCATTCTCACTAGACCATTTCTTTAAATACATACCTACTACAGTTAAAAAAATATCAGTATTAGACAGAACAAAAGAACCAGGTTCAATTGGAGAACCATTATACCAAGATGTTAGAAACGCTTATTTTGAAAAAGAAAACAGACCAGTTATAGTCGGAGGAAGATATGGTTTAGGTTCAAAAGATACCACTCCAGCTCAAATTGTTTCTGTTTATGAAACATTAAAAACAGAAACTCCTAGAAATGGATTTACTATAGGAATAGTAGATGATGTTACTAATTTATCACTTACAACAGGAGATGAAATTGCAACAACACCTGAAGGAACTATAGAATGTAAATTCTGGGGCCTTGGATCAGATGGTACTGTTGGAGCTAATAAGAGTGCTATAAAAATCATAGGTAACCATACAGATATGTATGCTCAAGCATACTTTGCATATGATTCTAAAAAATCAGGCGGAATTACAGTTTCTCACTTAAGATTTGGTAAGAAAGCTATAAAATCACCTTATTTGATTAGTTCTGCAAATTATGTTGCTTGTGGTAATCAATCTTATGTAACTAAATATGATGTTGTAAAAGGAATTAAAGATAATGGAACATTCTTATTAAATTGTATATGGAATATGGATGAACTAGAAGAACAATTACCAGCATCAATGAAGAGATATATTGCTAATCACAATGTTAACTTCAACACAATTAATGCAGTTGCCATAGCTTCTAAAATAGGTCTTGGTGGAAGAGTTAACATGATCATGCAATCTGCTTTCTTTAAACTTGCAAACATTATTCCTGTAGAAGACGCAGTTAAATATCTTAAAGCAGCTGTTATTACTTCTTATGGAAAAAAAGGCGAAAAAGTTATCAACATGAATAATGCTGCAATTGATGAAGGAGTTCAGTCAGTTGTTAAAATTAACATTCCAGAAAGCTGGAAAACAATTCAAGATAAAAATGAGACAACAGAAGCTAGACCAGACTTCATTAAAAATGTAGCTGATATAATGAATAGACAAGAGGGAGATTCTTTACCTGTTAGTGCATTTGGTGGAATAGAAGATGGATCATTAATGCCAGGAACAGCTGCATATGAAAAAAGAGGAATTGCAGTTAACATTCCTGAATGGCAAGTAGACAAATGTATACAATGTAATCAATGTGCATATGTATGTCCACACGCAGTAATAAGACCTTTCTTAACTAATGATGAAGATCTTAAAGATGCTCCGAAGACTTACGAAAGTAAGAAAGCTGTAGGTAAGGGTTTAGAAGGTCAAAGCTTTGCACTAGGTATAAGTAATGAAGATTGTACAGGTTGTGGTAACTGCGCAGAAGTATGCCCAGCAAAAGAAAAAGCTTTAATCATGAAACCATATGCAACACAAATTGATAGAATACAAAACTGGAAATTCAATATAAATTTACCTAAAAAAGAAAATCCATTAGGAACAGCAACTGTTAAAGGAAGCCAATTTGAACAACCATTAATGGAATTCAGCGGAGCTTGTGCTGGATGTGGAGAAACACCATATTCTAGACTTATTACTCAATTATTTGGAGACAGAATGTTAATAGCTAATGCTACAGGATGTACTTCAATTTGGGGAGGAAGCTCACCTGCTTCACCATATACAGTTAATAA
>DHIM01000388.1 GCA_002403785.1 Clostridium sp. UBA4746 | reverse complement strand
GTATTGATACATATAAGAATATTTTTTCAAAATAATACAAAATAAATTCCAAAATCGAAATAAAGTGCCACTTAAAATCACAATACGCTTACAAAACTAGATATATTTATGATATAATTTAATTTGATTCATAAAAACTGATATAATTAGGATAAGGTATATTTAGTTTAAGCTAAAAATGATTTAGTTCAGATAGAATAATGGGGGTAAAATCAATGCAGAGAGATAGACAAAAATACATAAGAAACTTTTCAATAGTTGCACATATTGATCATGGCAAGTCTACTCTTGCAGATAGACTATTAGAAAAGACAGGTACTTTAACTAAAAGGGAAATGGAAGAACAAGTACTTGATAATATGGACCTAGAAAGAGAAAGAGGTATTACCATAAAATCTCAACCAGCTAGGTTAGTTTATAAAAGGGATAATGGAGAAGAATATATATTCAATCTTATAGACACTCCGGGTCATGTAGATTTTAACTACGAGGTTTCAAGGAGTTTAGCTGCTTGTGAGGGCGCAGTGCTTGTAGTTGATGCATCACAAGGAATTCAAGCTCAAACTTTAGCAAATTGCTATCTTGCAATAGATAACAATCTTGATATTGCACCAGTTATTAATAAGATAGATCTTCCTAGTGCAAGGCCTGATGAGGTAATTAAGGAAATTGAGGACGTAATAGGAATTGAAGCCCAGGACGCTCCTCGAATTTCAGCTAAGACTGGACTTAATATAGAAGATGTTTTAGAAACTGTTGTAAAGAAGATTTCACCACCGAATGGTGATGAAAAAGCTCCACTCAAAGCTTTAATTTTTGATTCTTCCTATGATAGCTATAAAGGCGTCGTTTGTTATGTAAGAGTTAAGGACGGTAAGGTTAAAGCAGGAACAAAGATTAAACTAATGAATACAAATAAAGTATATGATGTAGTAGAAGTTGGAGTATTTGTTCCAAATTATCTTCCAGTTCCTGAGCTAAGTGCTGGGGATGTTGGGTATGTAACTGCATCTATAAAAAATGTTAGGGATGCACGTGTTGGAGATACAATAACAGAAGCTGAAAGACCAGCTTTAGATCCACTCAAGGGGTATAAACCAGCGGTGCCAATGGTATTTAGTGGGATTTATCCTATAGATGGAGCTAGATATGGAGAATTAAAAGAGGCACTAGAAAGACTTCAGTTAAATGATGCAGCATTAGGGTTTGAACCAGAGACGTCTATTGCTTTAGGTTTTGGATTTAGATGTGGATTCTTAGGCCTTCTTCATATGGAGATAATACAAGAAAGAATAGAAAGAGAATTTAATTTAGATATCATTACGACAGCTCCATCAGTTATATATAAAGTAATGAAAACTAGTGGGGAATTAATAGAAATAACAAATCCTACAAATCTTCCAGAGCCTACAGAAATTAGTTATATGGAAGAACCAATAGTTAAAGCCTCTATTATAACACCATCAGAATATTTGGGATCAGTTATGGAGTTATGCCAACAAAAAAGAGGCATATACATTGATATGAAATATATCGAAACCACTAGAGTGGTGGTAAATTATGACTTGCCACTTAATGAAATAGTATATGACTTTTTTGATGCCTTAAAATCAAGAACAAAAGGTTATGCATCCTTTGACTATGAATTAAAGGGATATATAACTGCAAATCTTGTAAAGTTAGATATTTTACTTAAAGGAGAAAAAGTTGATGCTCTGTCCATGATTGTTCCCGAGGAGACAGCCTCCCATAGAGGAAGAGTTATGGCTGAAAAACTAAAAGAACATATACCAAGACAAATGTTTGAAATCCCTATACAAGCATCTATAAACTCAAAAGTAATTGCAAGAGAAACTGTAAAAGCTTTGAGAAAAGATGTTTTAGCTAAATGTTATGGTGGAGATATTTCAAGAAAGAAAAAATTATTATCAAAACAAAAAGAAGGTAAAAAGAGAATGAGACAAGTTGGAAGCGTTGAGGTGCCACAAGAAGCATTTATGGCTATACTTAAAGTAGATTAGGATAAGGTGAGGGTAAGATATGAAAAATGTGGCTTTATATATACATATTCCTTTTTGCAAGCAGAAGTGTTTATATTGTGATTTTCCGTCGTTTGCTGGTAAAGAGGATTGTATGCTTGATTATGCCGCAGCCTTAGCAAAAGAAATAAATAGTATAAAAGATAAAAAAATAAAAACTATATTTATAGGTGGGGGAACTCCCACCTATTTATCTTTAGCAGGCTGGGAGATATTAAAAAAAAGTATTGACAAGTTAGATGTATGTGATGATTTAGAGTTTACAGTGGAGGGAAACCCAGGAACCTTTACAAAGGAAAAACTGACCTTCTTAAAAAAGATGGGAGTGAATAGACTTAGTATTGGACTTCAAGCCTGGCAAGATGCGCTTTTAAAAGAACTGGGAAGAATCCATACTATTGAAGATTTTAAGAAAAGCTTTGAAATAGCTAGAAATACAGGGTTTGATAATATAAATATAGATTTAATGTTTGGGTTGCCGTCTCAAACGCTTAAGCAGTATCTTGAGACGTTAAAAAATGTAATTGCTCTTAACCCAGAACACTTATCTTGCTATAGTCTAATAGTTGAAGAGGGAACAGATTTTTATAAAAGATTTGAAAAGGGAAATTTGAACCTCCCAGATGAGGAATTAGAAAGAACTATGTATGCAAAGTCAATAGACTATTTAAAGAATAGTGGATACATACAATATGAAATTTCAAATTTTGCAAAAAACAATAAATTATGTAGGCACAATTTAGTATATTGGGAAATGGACGAATATATTGGTTGTGGGTCTGCGTCTCATTCATATAGTGATGGTTATAGGTATAGGAATGAGGAAAATATAGAAAAGTATATTGAAAAGATGAATGATGATTGTAATGCAATAGTAGAGAAAAGAAAAAATTCTTTTCAAGATGGTATGGAAGAGTTTATGTTTATGGGTCTTAGAAAGAATGTAGGCATAAGCAAAAGTGAATTTATGCGAAGGTTTAACAAAGATGTGGATAGTGTTTATAGGAAAGTAATAAATAAATATACAAGTAATGGATTAATGAAAGAAAGTAAGGATACTATTTCTTTAACCTTTGACGGTATTGAAGTATCTAATGTTATTATGGCAGAATTCCTTCTGTAAATTTTAATATTATAGATAAGGAACTTCATCTCCTGATAAACTTATACGAGAATAAGAGATAAATATAGGATTTGGGACCTAAATTAGAATAACGACCATAAAATGGCTATAGTAAAAAATGAAGGTTATTGACAAATACTATAGTAAATGATACCTTAAATATATACTCGTTAGCACTCAACGGTAGTGAGTGCTAATAAAAGAGGTGATGTTATGGAAATGGATGAAAGAAAAATTAAGATACTTCAGGCTATAATTACAGATTATATAAACAATGGTGAGCCTGTAGGGTCCAGAACCATAGCCAAAAAGTATGATTTAGGTATTAGCTCAGCTACTATAAGAAATGAAATGTCAGACCTTGAAGAGATGGGATATATAGAACATCTACATACCTCATCAGGTAGAAAACCATCAGATAAGGGATATAGATTATATGTTGATAGACTTATGGAACTTACAAAGCTATCCACTGAGGAAGAATATATGATTAAAAATCATCTTATTAATGCGGCTTTATACGAGGTTGATAAAATTGTTAAGCAAGCGACACAAATGCTTTCTCTTCTTACGAATCTTACATCTATAGTGAAGGCACCCTCTGTTCAAAAAAGTTGTATAAAATATATTCAGCTAGTGAACTTAGATGGTGTAAGTATATTGTTTTTAATTATTACTGACAGTGGTATCATTAAAAATAATGTTATTAAGATTAGTAAACCTATTGGTAGTGCTACCATAGAAAAACTTACCAATATACTTAATTTTAGATTAGGTAAGCTTACAATTAGGCAAATAAATTTGGAGGTCATTAATAATTTAAAAAGTGATTTAGCTGCTTATGGAGAGATTTTTGACGGTATTATTCCAGCTTTATATGATAGTTTGTCCGGTGTTGAAGCTTCAGAAGTGTATATTCAAGGTGCTGCAAACATATTTAACTACCCAGAATATAACAATATTACAAAGGCTCGAGAGTTCTTAGTTTTAGTAGACAATAAAGAGAGTATAAATAGTTTACTTGGAGCTAACGACATAAATGGTAATATTACAATTAAAATTGGTGGAGAAAATTTTGTTGAATGTGCTCGCGAATGCAGTATTATAACTGCTGTTTATAGCGCTTCTGGAATACCCCTAGGATCTATTGGTGTTATAGGACCAACAAGAATTCCTTATGGAAAAGTTATATCTGTATTAACTGAAATAGTTAAAGAATTAAATGATAATATAGCTCAAATTTATGATGATCATAGATAAGTTTTAATTAAAAGATTTACTTTGAGCCAGAAATGGAGGAATGATTGAGTGCATACAAATAATGATGAAATAATAATAGACGAAGAAAATACTAAGGTGTCAGAGGAGGGTTCAAGTTCAGTCGATGAAACTTGTGAAACTCAAAGCAATAAAGAAGAGAATGAGGGTATTATAGATAAAACACTAGAAGAAGCTGAAGTAGTTCAAGAAGCTGAAATAGTAGAAGAGGAAGAGTTAGAAGGCAATGAGTCAGAAGAACTTTTAGAAAGTGATAAAGAAAAAGATATGAAAAAAAGTAAGAAAAAACTTCAAGAAGAAAATAAAAAATTACAAGATGATGTAGATGGTATTAAAGATAAATTTTTAAGAACAACTGCAGAATATGTAAACTTTAGAAAAAGAACTGTAAAAGAGAAACAAAGCATATACACAGATGCTTGCGCTGATGTTTTAGAAGAAATTTTACCAGTGCTCGACAATTTAGAAAGGGCACTTTCTGTTGAAGGTGGCGGTGAAGAACTAAGAACTGGTGTAGAAAATACAGTGAAGTTATTTAATACTGCATTTAAAAAACTAGGAATTGAAGAATTAGCCTCAACAGGTGAATTTGATCCTAATTTACACAACGCAGTAATGCATGTAGAAGATGAACAATATGGAGTTAATCAAATAGTAGAAGTATTACAAAAAGGATATAAAAAACAAGACAAAGTATTAAGACACAGTATGGTCAAAGTTGCTAATTAAAGATTAAAAATATAAATATAAATATCATAACAGTTATTAATTGCTATGGTATAAAAGGAATATAGGGAGGAAATAATAATGGGAAAAATTATAGGAATAGATTTAGGTACAACTAATTCATGTGTAGCAGTTATGGAGGGTGGAGAACCAACCGTAATTTCTAATTCAGAAGGTGCAAGAACTACACCATCTGTAGTATCATTTCAAGCAAATGGTGAAAGATTAGTAGGTCAAGTAGCTAAAAGACAAGCAATAACAAATCCAGATAAAACAATAATGTCAATAAAAAGAGAAATGGGTACTGACCATAAAGTAACTATAGATGGAAAAGCACATACACCACAAGAAATTTCAGCTTATATATTACAGAAAATAAAAGCAGATGCTGAGGCTTACTTAGGAGAAGCAGTTACAGAAGCTGTTATAACTGTACCTGCATATTTCAATGATAGCCAAAGACAAGCAACAAAAGATGCAGGAAAAATAGCTGGACTTGAAGTTAAGAGAATAATAAACGAGCCAACAGCTGCAGCGCTAGCTTATGGTTTAGATAAAATGGATGTAAATCAAAAAATATTAGTATATGATTTAGGTGGCGGTACATTTGATGTATCTATATTAGAACTTGGTGATGGTTTATTCGAAGTTAAATCTACTAACGGAAATACTAAGCTTGGTGGAGATGACTTTGACCAAAAGGTTATGAACCACATAGCAGATACTTTTAAAGCAGATAATGGAATAGATTTAAGAAATGATAAAATGGCACTTCAAAGACTTAAGGAAGCTGCTGAAAAAGCTAAAATTGAATTATCGTCATCAACACAAACAAATATCAATTTACCATTCATAACTGCTGATGCAACAGGCCCTAAGCATATAGATATGAATTTAACAAGAGCAAAATTTAATGAATTAACTCATGATTTAGTTGATTCAACAATAGAGCCAATGAAAAAAGCACTTGCAGATGCAGGTCTATCTCTTAATGAAATAGATAAGATTGTACTTGTAGGTGGTTCAACAAGAACACCAGCAGTTCAAGATGCAGTTAAAAACTTTACTGGTAAAGAACCTTCAAAGGGAGTAAATCCAGATGAGTGTGTTGCACTTGGTGCAGCAATTCAAGCAGGAGTATTAAGTGGAGAAGTTAAAGATGTTTTACTTCTTGATGTAACTCCATTAACACTAGGAATTGAAACTTTAGGCGGAATAGCTACTCCATTAATTGAAAGAAATACTACAATTCCAGCTAAAAAGAGTCAAGTGTTCTCAACAGCTGCAGATGGTCAAACATCAGTTGAAATTAACATTGTTCAAGGTGAACGTCAAATGGCTGCAGGTAACAAATCGTTAGGAAGAGTTACTCTTTCAGGGATAGCATCAGCACCAAGAGGAATTCCACAAATAGAGGTTACTTTTGATATAGATGCTAATGGTATTGTTAATGTATCAGCTAAAGATAAAGGAACAGGAAAAGAAGCTAAAATTACAATTACAGCATCAACTAATTTAAGTGAGGATGAAATTGATAAAGCAGTAAAAGAAGCAGAGAAATTTGCAGGCGAAGATAAAACCAGAAAAGAAGAAATAGAAGTTAAGAATAATGCAGAACAGTTAGTATATCAAACTGAAAAAAGCTTAACTGATCTTGGAGAAAAAGTATCTGAGGAAGATAAGAAAGATATTCAAGATAAATTGGAAGCTCTTAAAAAAATTAAAGATGGAGAAGAAATTGAAGCTATAAAGAAATCTACTGAAGAATTAACTGAGGCATTTTATGCAGTAACTACAAAAATATATCAAGCAGAAGCAGAATCAGCAAAAGCTCAAGGTGAGGGTCAAAGCGACGATAACGCTTCAGGTAATGCAAAGGAAGATGATAATGTAGTAGATGCTGACTATAAAGTAGAGGAAGATGAAAAGAAAGAAGAAGCAAAAAAAGAAGATAAATAATTAATATAATAATTAAATTAGGGATGGGTAACTACCCTTCCCTAATTTTAATTTGTCTTAAAGTAAAACAGTATTATCAATAGTAATAGAAAACTATACAATAATATGAGTTGTATTAATTTAAGGGATAGTTTATATTAGAAATTAGTTTATATTATAGAAGTATATATATTTTAGGTGGTGAAAAGCAGAATGGCAAATAAAGATTATTATGAAACTCTTGGCATAGAAAGAGATGCCAGTGAAGAAGAAATTAAGAAAGCTTTTAAAAAAGGTGCGTTAAAGTACCATCCAGATAGAAATCCAGATAATAAAGAAGCTGAAGAAAAATTCAAAGAAATGAATGAGGCATACCAGGTTTTATCTAATTCAGAGAAAAGGTCAAGATATGATCAATATGGTACAGCTGATGCAGGTGGAGCAGGATTTGAAGGTAGCTCTGATTTTTCAGGCTTTGGTGGATTTGGTGATATATTCGGGGACATATTTGGAGGTGGATTTTCTCAAAGGAATCAGAACGGACCAAGAAAAGGTGCAGATTTAGAGTATAATTTAAGTTTACATTTTGAGGAGTCTGTTTTTGGGGTAGAAAAAGAGATATCCATTACTAGAAATGAAAAATGTGGTGAGTGCGGTGGTAATGGTGCTAAAGCTGGTACAACACCTAAAACCTGTGATAAGTGTGGTGGAAATGGGCAGATAAAAGTTCAGAGAAACACTGCTTTTGGAAGTTTTGCTAGCATGAGTACTTGTGATAAGTGCGGAGGCAAGGGTCAAATAATATCAGAACCATGTAAAAATTGTCATGGTTCAGGAAAAGAGAGAAAAAACAGAAAAATTAAAATCAATGTTCCAGGTGGAGTTGATACAGGAAATGTTATGCCTTTAAGAGGGCAAGGAGAACAGGGCGAAAAGGGAGGCCCAGCAGGAGATTTGTATATTAATATCAGAGTAGCTCCTAGTAAAACTTTTAAGAGAAATGGTAATGATATTCATATAGAATCCCATATAAGCTTCGGTTATGCATCCATGGGTATTGAAATTAAAGTACCAACAGTAGATGGAGACGTTAAATACAAAGTTCCAGGCGGAACACAATCTGGAACTGTATTTAGACTTAAGGGTAAGGGAATCCCTAGAGTAAATGGACATGGAAGAGGAGATCAATACGTAAAGGTTATTGTTGATATTCCAAAATCATTAAATGATAAACAAAAAGATGCCTTAAAAGTGTTTATGGAAGCTAGTGGCGAGAGTGTAGCATGCTTTGATGAAGGTAAAAAGTCTTTTGTAGATAAGATATTAGGTAAATAATAATAAAAAACTCCGTTTTTGTAAAACGGAGTTTTTTATTATAAATAAGGAGAATAATTATGAATAAAGATTGGATTGAAGTAACCATAATAACAAGTAGTGAGGCAGTTGAGGCAGTTTCCGCAATGTTATATAATACTGGAGTTGAGGGGGTTTCTATTTTGGACCCTTTAGATTTAATTTATAGGAGAGACCATACTACAGATTGGGATTATTTTGATGAAACAATAATAGATACAAATAGTGAGGTTGTAGTTAAGGGATACTATAAAGAAGATAATAATTTTGAGAAGCACTTAGAAGAAATTAAAGTAGGCGTAAGTAATTTGCCGAAGTTTGGACTAGAAAAGGGAGTAGGATCTGTCAATGCTGCAAAGGTAAATGAAGAAGATTGGGAAAATAATTGGAAAAAGTATTATAAACCAATAAAAGTAGGAGAAAAGGTAGTTATAAAGCCTATATGGGAAAAATACGACAAAAAACCTGATGAGGTAATTGTGGAACTAGACCCAGGTATGGCTTTTGGAACTGGTTCTCATGAGACTACTAGAATGTGCATAAAAGCACTAGAGAGGCACGTAAAGACCGATTCTATAGTTTTTGATATAGGAACAGGGTCTGGGATATTGTCTATCGCTGCGGCTAAACTGGGAGCTAAAAACACTATAGGAGTTGATCTTGATCCTGTGGCAGTTGATTCTGCAAGGCAGAATGTCAGCTACAATGATATAAGTAACATTGAAATCTTATATGGAGACTTAATGGAAGTTATTAAAGGGAAGGCTAATATAGTTATAGCAAATATTATGGCCGATATAATTATATTCTTGACGGATCAGGTTAAGTCATTCATAGTTTGCGGTGGATATTTTATATCTTCAGGTATAATTCTAAGTAAAAAAGATGAGGTAATAACAAAGTTAAACCAGTGTGGTTTTAAAGTTGAGGAGATAAATATAGAGGGCGAATGGGTTTGTATAGTTGCGAAGTTATTGTAATATAAGATAAATTAAAATCAGTTATCATATTAGTTTGATATATATTAGAATATGATAAAGTTTGAGGAGAATAAATTATGCATAAATTTTTTGTTCCAAAGAATAGTATAGATGGCAATAATGCTATTATAGATAGTGAAGATGTTAAACATATATACAGGGTATTAAGGCTTCAAGTTGGAGATAAGGTAAGTATCAACAACTGTGAAGGAAAAGAATATTTAGGAGAAATAACTTTTATAGATAAGAAGGTTGTAAACGTAAATTTATTAGAAGAAAGTTCTATAAATAATGAAAGTCCCATAGAAGTGTACTTATTTCAAGGCATGCCTAAATCAACAAAAATGGATCTGATAGTTCAAAAAAATACTGAACTTGGGGTTAAAGCAATAACACCTATAATTACAGAGAGAGTGGTTGTTAAAACTGATCTCAAGGAGTTTAAGAAGGTAGATAGATGGAATAGGATAGCCCTTGAAGCTTCCAAGCAAAGCAAGAGAAGTTTGGTACCTCAAATTAATGAACCTATAGAGTTTGAAAACTTATTAGAAAAATTAAAGTCTATGGATTTAGTGGTGGTTCCCTATGAAAATGAAGAAGGGTATGGTATAAAGAAATTAGTAGAAAACATAGATAATATACATATTAATAAAGTTGCTATTATCATAGGACCAGAAGGTGGATTTGAAGAAATTGAAATATTAAAGCTCAAAGAAATAGGATCAAAAATAATTACTTTGGGACCAAGGATACTTAGAACTGAGACTGCAGGTTTTACATGTTTAAGTCTTATAATGTATGAACTAGGAGATCTAGGAGGGAATGCGTGATGAAAATTGCAATCACTACCTTAGGGTGTAGAGTAAATCAGTATGAATCAGAAGCAATGGTTGAAAAATTCATTAGAGATGGATACGAAGTAGCGGAATTTGATGAGTTTTCAGACGTGTATGTTATTAATACTTGCACAGTTACTAATATGGGTGATAAAAAGTCAAGACAAATGATAAGACGCGCAAGACGATTAAATGGAGAAGCTGTTATTGCAGTGGTTGGTTGTTATGCACAAATTGCAGCAACCGAAGTTGCCAGCATTGAGGGCGTTGACGTAGTTTTAGGTAGCCGAAATAAAGGTGATATAGTTTATTGGGTAAATAGATATAAAGAAGAAAAAAAACAGGTTATAGAAGTTAGCGATGTTCTAAAAAATAAAGTATTTGAAAACCTAAATATAAAAGAATATAAAGATAGAACGAGAGCTTTTGTTAAAATTCAAGATGGGTGCAATAGATTTTGTTCTTATTGCTTGATACCTTATGCAAGAGGAGCGGTATGTAGTAAAAAACCTGATAAAATAATATCAGAGGTTTATGAGTTAGCTGCAAATGGGTTTAAAGAAATTCTACTGTCAGGTATACATATAGCTTCTTTTGGATTAGATTTAGAAGGTGGATGGAATTTAGTTAAAGTATTAGAGGAAGTGGATAAGGTTCCTGGCATTGAAAGAATAAGAATAGGATCAATAGATCCAACATTTTTTACAGAAGGTGTTATTGAGAAAATAAAGTCATTTAAGAAACTATGTCATCATTTCCATCTTTCACTTCAAAGTGGATGTGATGAAACGCTAAAAAGAATGAATAGGCAGTACACAACGCAGGAATATAAGACAGTGGTCGAAAATCTTCGTAGAAATATTGAGGGAGTATCTATAACTACTGATGTAATTGTAGGCTTCCCTGGAGAATCGCAAGAAGAATTTGATGAAACTTATGCCTTCTTAAAGGACTTAGAATTATCAAAAATGCATATTTTCAAGTACAGCCCAAGAAAAGGAACTAAAGCTGCGCAAATAAAAAAGCAGATAGATGGGAATATAAAAGAAGATAGAAGTCATAAGCTTATTGCACTTAATAATATACTCGAGAAGAAACATATAAGTGAATTTAAAGGAAAATGCATGAATGTTTTATATGAGTTAAAATCTCCAACTAGTGAAGATGAATATGAAGGCTACACTGACAATTATATAAAGGTTATGGTGAAGGCAAAACAAAACATAGAATGTGAATTTCATATAACCAAATTTATAGAATGCAAGGACGATCATTTAATTGGAGAAGTTCAAGGATTATAAAAATTATGAAAGTAGTTAATTTATAAGCAGGAAAATCAAGTTTTACGTTGAATAGTATATTATAAGATGAGTGGGAGGTGATTATATGGAAAAGGAAGAATGTATATTTTGTAAAATTATAAAAAAACAGATTCCTTGTGATATGGTTTATGAAGATGATAAAGTTATAGCATTTAATGACATAAGTCCTGAGGCACCTGTTCATGTTATTATTATTCCAAGACAACATATTAATAATGTAAATTCCTTAAAGCAAGAGGAAGCAGAATTAATAGGGCATATATTTATGGCTGCAAAGAAAATTGTGAAAACTTTGGGTATTGATGAGACTGGATATAGAATTGTTTCTAATTCTGGAAAGCAAGGCGGTCAAACCGTTAAACATTTACACTTCCATTTGTTGGGTGGAAGGATGCTTAAGTGGCCACCGGGTTAACATATAAGCCAGATTCAGGTAAGTAATAAGTCAATATGTTAATTTATTTTACAAAATGGTGATTTATAACAATGTATATATATAAATATATTATATATAACAAAACAGTAATGAAAATGTTGACATTATGTAAAATTGTGTTGTATAATAAAAAATGTGCTATTTAGGCCCCGCATTAGCTGCTTTTAAAATGAATTGAGCTAGCGGAGGGAGGGATAATGATGTCAGAAATTAAGGTTGGAGCAGACGAGACAATTGAGAATGCTTTAAGAAGGTTTAAGAAAAAATGCGCAAGAAGTGGAGTGCTCGGAGAAGTAAGAAAAAGAGAGCACTATGAGAAACCAAGCGTTAAAAAGAAGTTGAAATCAGAAGCTGCAAGAAAGAGAAAATTTAAATAGAATTTTTTAAAATGGAAAGCAACAAGATTTAGTTTAAGATTAAAAGAAAAAATCTTGTTAAAATACCTTCCTCAGCAGTTAACTAAATCATAAATTTAGAGCTATTCGTAGAAGCAGCGGTGTAATTGAGGGATATTGGCATGAAACACATGGGAAAATTATGTTTGCCTTATTGCTTAAAGTTACGGGCAATGTAGAAGGTAAGCTTGTTAGTGAAATAGTAGGAAAAAATTTGAATAAATGAAAGATTCAGCATTTGCTGAGTCTTTTTTTTTATTCAAAAAATTATATAATTTAAAAACTGTAATTTCTTAAGCTTTTTCTTCATAAATTTAGTATGAAGTATTTTTGCGAGGTGAGTGTTATGGATAATAAATTTTATAAAACAAAAGAAATTATAGCAAGCAAGTTAGATTTGCCAAGAGATATCCTATTAGATTTACCCAAAATTACTATTTTGTCTAATCACGAAATAAATATAGAAAACCATAAAGGTGTAGTAATATTTGAAGAAGAACAAATAAAAATAAATTCAAATGTAGGTCCAATTTCAATATATGGTAAAAATTTTAAAATATTATTTATAGGGGGAAACACAATAACTTTAAGTGGAAACTTTAAGTCAGTTGTGTATGAAAGTCATGAATAATTTTAAAAAATATAAAAAAGGTATTATTACAATGGAAATTCAATCATTGATACCAGAAAAATTCATAAACTTACTATGGAAAAATGGTGTTGTAGCCAAAAACATAAGAAAAATTAACATAACAACTGTAATTTTAGATGTAAAATTAAGTGATTATGGTGAAATCAGTAAAGTGGCTAAAAGAACAAATAGTAGGGTTAAAATTATTGGAAGAAGTGGAGTGTCATTTTTTCTAATAAAATTAAAAAGCAGATTTGCACTTTTACTAGGAGTAGTTTTGTTCGCAGGTTTAATATATTATTTGTCTACATTTGTGTGGAACATAGAAATTAATACTGAAAATTATATAAGCCCATATGAACTACGTAATCAAATCAAAAGTTTTGGAATCAGACCAGGACTCAGAAAAAAAAATATAGATGTATATGCGCTTGAAAATAAAATCACAAGAAGTAATGATGAAATAATGTGGGTAAAAGCAAGGATTGACGGTGTCAAATTAAAGGTTGATGTAATAGAAAGACAATCACCACCTATTATAGTGAGTAACCAAACACCTTGTAATTTGATAGCCACGAAAGACGGTATAGTGGCTAGAGTATTTACAACTGGTGGAACAGCAATTGTATTGAGTGGAGATGTAATACAAAAGGGAGATATATTAGTTAAAGGAGAGCAAGGTAAAGAAGAAAGTGTTTATCCTGTACATGCTGAGGGAGAGGTTATAGCAAAAACATTTTATGAGAAGATTAAAGAAGTTCCCTTAAATAAAACAATGAAAGTCAGAACCGGGAATAGTATAAGCAATTTATACATTAAATTTGCAAATAAAAAAATTTATCTGAAAAATAGCATAATTCCATATACTAATTATGATAAAATAGAAAATAACAATAAATTTATAAACAAAGAAACCTATTATGAAGTTGAAGAAAAAAATATATCTGCGGATTCAGCTAAGATAGTAAAAGAATTATATTCTGATATATTTAAAAATTTGGACAAAAGTGTTAAAATCGTAGATAAAATTGAAAATGTGAAAAAGGAGAAAGATAAATATTTAATAAAAGTATTGGTTGTTGCTGAAGAAAATGTCGCTTCTGAAGCAAGTATAATACCTGATAAAAATACTACACCTGAAAAAAAATAGTGAATATGAAGAAAAACAAAGATTAATATATTTTTTAGTTTACTTGAGAAGAAAAAGGTGGGGATTAGATTTGAAGAATTTTAGGGGGCTTATGAAACTTAATAAGGTAAAACCTTATTTGATTTTTATAGTTACGACGATTATAATGTATTCAATTTTAGTAACAGCATTGGTTCCGAAAAGGTATACTCTAAATGTTGGGGATATTGCAAATGTAGATATAAAAGCGCCTAGGGAAGTTGAAAATGAAATAGGCACTGAAAACAATAGAACTAAGGCTGTAGCAATTATAGGAAAAAAAACAATTAAAATTCTTGTAAATGAAAAAGCAGTACAAAATATTGGCAATTTGTTTTTAAAAGTAGGTCAGTTAAATACTACAAGTAATAGTAATCCATCTACAAAAACATTATTAGAAAAGGAAAAAATAGATTCACTCAAAAGTAAGAATTCAATTTCTAATTTTACTTATGAAAAATATCAGACTTTAATAAATCTAGATCGTAGTGATGCTAATGAATTAGAAAGATTTCTTAAAGGCACGATGACAACTTTTTATGATTTAACCACAATAAATGAAAATAAACCTGAAGAAATTGTTATGGCACAGGGTATTATTGCGACAGCTTTTAATAACTCGAATTTTCCTAAGGATATAAGGGAAATAGGAATGTCTATTGCAAATGCAGAAGTTTATCCTAATACAATTTATGATAAAAAAGGTACTGAGGTGTTAATAGAGGAAGCGAGAAATAGCGTTAAACCTGTTATGATCAAGAAGGATCAAATCATTATAAAAGAGGGAGAGCCAATAACCTCACAGCAAAAAGCACTTCTCGAATCATTAGGGTTACTCGATAATACTAATAATATTGAATGGTCATTATATTTAAGTTTATCTGCACTTGTTTGCCTTGTAATTTTACTTCAGTGGTATTATTTATATAAGTACCATCCGGCAATATTTAATGATATTAAAAAATTAATTATGCTAAATATTCTTAATATAATAGCTATATTGCTTGCCAGGATATTAGGCGTAACTTCTTTGTTTGCAATTCCACTAGCGTGTGTACCAATGCTTATGGCCATTTTAATTAATGATGAAGTAGCTATAGCTTTAAACATTTTCAACTGCATTCTTATAAGTGTTGCGGTTAATTTCAACTTTGAAATTACAATATTGGCGGTGTTAAACTCCATTGCAGGGGTTATGCTACTCAAGAAAATGCAACAAAGGAACGATATATTATATTCATCTATATATATTGCAATGATTAATTTGATGGTGTATCTCTCTATGGGATTTTTGCTAAGTAACAGTATAATTGATGTTTTAAAAAAGGCAGGAATGGTGTGTCTTGCAAGTCTCATATCTGGAGTACTTACTATAGGGTTTTTACCATTTTTTGAAAGCTTCTTTGATATAGTGACTACAGTTAAGCTTTTGGAACTATCAAACCCCAATCACCCATTATTAAAAAGGCTGCTTTTAGAAGCACCAGGAAGTTATCATCATTCGGTACTTGTAGCTAATCTTGCGGAAGTTGCAGCAGAATCAGTTGGTGCAAATCCTGTTCTTGCAAGGGTTTCTGCATATTATCATGATATTGGTAAGATTAAAAGGCCTTATTTCTTTAAAGAAAATCAATTAGGGAATGTTAATCCACATGATAAAATAACTCCAAATTTAAGTACACTAATAATCATTTCTCATGTCAAAGATGGACTTGAACTTGCAAAAGAATATAAAATACCTAAGGTTATCCAAGATGCAATTGGGCAACATCATGGTACTACTTTAGTAAAATATTTTTATGTAACTATGAAAAATTCTAGTGATAATCCAGATGAAATTAAAGAAGAAGATTTTAGATACCAAGGACCAAACCCTGAAAGCAAGGAAGCTGCAATTATAATGCTCTCAGATGCGGTGGAAGCGGCTGTAAGATCGATTCCAAACCCTACAAAAGGTAAAATTGAGGAAATGGTTAATAATCTAATAAAAAGTAGACTTAATGAAGGTCAACTAAATAATTGTGATTTAACTTTAAAAGATTTAGAAAAGATTAGAGCGTCATTTATGAAAGTGCTTTCGGGGATATATCATGAGAGAATAGAGTATCCTTTAGACAAATGGCAAAAGGATAAGGAACGCGAAAACAAATAACAAACCAAAGTCACGTGAATATTCACTTGGTATTTATCTTCATGTGACAAGAAGAGGAGTATAAACAAGTATGATTTACATTGATAATAGGCAAAATAAGATTGAAGTTACAAGGGAACTTGAAACTGTTATAAAAGATGTCATTGAGTATACGCTACGCGAAGAAAAGCTATTTATAGATAATGAGGTAAGTGTTATATTTATTGACAATGAAGAAATTAAAGAAATAAATTTAAAGCAGCGGGGAATAGATAAAATCACAGATGTGTTATCTTTTCCTATGCTAAATTACCCAGATAACAAGGTTTTTAAAGATGTGTATGTAAACTATGAATTTGACCAAAGTGATTTATATGATGACAAGTTAGTGATTGGTGATGTTGCATTATCACTGGAAAAATCTAAGCAGCAAAGTGAAGAATTTGGACATTCATTTAATCGAGAATGTGCTTATCTTACAGTGCATTCAATTTTGCATCTGCTAGGGTATGACCACATGGAGGAAGCTCAAAAAAACATTATGAGAAAAAGAGAAGAAGAAATATTGAACAATTTTAATATATCTAGATAAAATAAATTTAGGGACCATTTCATGTGCCTTAATTCAAGAGAATATTTTTAAAGGTGGTTAAGTATGAAAGTTAAGAAATTGGTTGATAGTTTTAATTATGCAATTGAAGGAATCATATACTCAATTCGTACACAAAGAAATATGAAAATACATATGTTATCTACTATGTTAGTGCTAACTGCCGCGTTTTTTTATGATTTGTCTAAAATAGAGATTTTAATTATTACCATCACTATAACCTTGGTAATAGTGGCTGAAATGATAAATACCGCAGTAGAATGTGCCATAGATGCTACAACAAACTTCTATCATCCGCTTGCGAAAATCGCTAAAAATGTTGCTGCAGGTGCGGTGCTTGTAACTGCTATAAATTCGGTCTTAGTAGGTTATGTGATATTTTGGGATAGAGTAACTCCACTTAATAGGACAGTGATGCTAAAACTTAAAACATCTGACCCGCACATGATTTTTTTTATACTAGTTATAGTTTGTATTGCGACTGTTGTAGTTAAGGCAATTTATGGTGAAGGAACTCCACTCAGGGGAGGTATGCCGAGTGGTCACGCAACCATAGCTTTTTCGTTAGCAACAACTATAACATTATTAAGTAATGAACCTTTAATCATGGTATTATCTTATTTTATAGCTGTAATTGTTGCGCAAAGTAGGGTTGATTCAGAAATTCATTCTATTATAGAAGTAATTTTTGGTGGCGTATTTGGTACTTTATTAACATTATTACTATTCAAAGTTTTGGGGTAGATAACGATTTTATTTCAAATGCCTAACATTCTACATATAATTATAATGTTATTGAAATACTAATAATTAGTGATATAATTGGTATACGTGATTTTTCGCGTTAAACTACTTGTATAGGAGTGTACTAATGGATTATAGAAGGTTAGCTAAAATTGCAATAGATGCTAGAGAAAATGCATATGTGCCTTATTCAAAATTTAAGGTAGGAGCTGCAGTTGTTACTGATGATGGGTCTATATACACAGGGTGCAATATAGAGAACGCATCCTATGGTGCTACTAACTGCGCAGAAAGAACAGCAATTTTCAAAGCTATATCTGAGGGACATAAAAAAATTAAAGCTATTGCTATAGTCGGTGATATGTCAACTAATACGTATCCTTGTGGTATTTGCAGACAAGTTATAGTTGAATTTGCAACAAAAGATATACACATTATATTAGTAAAAAATGAAGAGAGTTATATAATAAAGACTATGAATGAAATATTACCAGGTGCTTTTACTAAAGAAGATTTATTAAAGTAGGTAGTAAATAAATACTATTTATTTAGGAACTTTCAAGGAAACAAATTAGTATACAAACTAGTTATTTCCTTTAAGGTACTTTAAAAAGATAACAAAAGGAGGATATATGTTTAAATCGGGATTCGTAACTATTATTGGAAGGCCTAATGTAGGAAAGTCTACATTAATAAATTATATTATGGGGGAAAAACTATCAATTGTGTCTAATAGACCCCAAACTACACGAAATAATATACAAACCATATTAACAACTAAAGAATCTCAAATAATATTTGTAGATACTCCAGGAATGCATAAACCTAGACATAAACTTGGAGAATATATGGTTAAAGTAGCGAAACAATCAGCTGGTGAAGTAGATGTTATATTATTTATAACAACACCTGGTGATGAAATTGATAAAGGCGATATGCACATTCTTGAACAGTTTAAAGATACTAAAATTCCAGTGTTTTTGTTAGTTAATAAGATAGATGAGAATACTCAAGAGCGAGTAGCTAAAACCGTTCAAGGTTATTCAGAATATTTTAACTTTAAAGAAATAATACCTATAGCTGCGATAAAGGGTAAAAATGTTGACATAGTTACAAAACTTGTAGAAGAGAACATACCAGAGGGACCCTTATATTACCCAGAAGATATGATAACAGATCAACAAGAGAGATTTATTATTACTGAAATCATAAGAGAAAAGGCTTTGAAGTTGTTATCACAAGAAGTTCCTCATGGAATAGCAATAGAAATTATTTCTATGAAAAGAGATAAAAATAATATATATAATATTGAGGTTAATATGCTTTGTGAAAAAGATTCTCACAAGGGTATAATAATTGGAAAAGGTGGGAAAACCTTAAAACAAATCTCAACTTATGCAAGACAAGATATAATGAAATTTTTAGGAGAAAAAATATACTTAAGATTATGGGTAAAGGTAAAGAAAGAATGGAGAGATACCTCCAGTATTTTGAAAGAGTTAGGGTATAAGTAGGGGATGATTTTCTGTCGATTTTAAAAACTAGAGCAATAGTTATAAAAACACAAGAGTTTAAAGAGAATGATAAGCTAGTCTGGTTATTTACTGAAGAGTTTGGTAAAATAACAGCAATAGCTAAAGGTGCGAGGAAAAATAAAAGTAGATATGTATCTTCAACATTACCTTGTACTTATGGGGAATTTATACTTTTTAAAGGTAGAAATTTATATACAATAAATGAAATTACGATTATAGATTCTTTTCAGCAATTATTAAGAAACCTGGACACGATTACATATGCTTCATATTTTAATGAATTAATTGATATTGCTATGGAAAACGATGAGGTTAATAAAGAACTTTTTAGAGATCTAGTTTCTGCCTTTTATTTTATAAAAAATGACGTTATGGATATAGAGATTTTAGCCAGGGCTTTTGAAATAAGAATTCTAAAGGCAACAGGTTATGGATTAAACTTTAACCAATGTGTTAAGTGTAGAAAAAAAATAAGTATGTCCAATAATATTGATTCAATATCATATGGCCCAATTTGTAAAGAGTGTGAAAAGTTAAATAGTATATATATTTCAAATCCTACATATAATACATTAAAATTCTTAAATAATTTTGGTATGGATAAAATTAATAGAATTATTGTTTCACAATCGTCTAAACTTGAGTTATATAAAATTTTGTCTTTTATTATTTCTCAAAATTATACAAGGAAGCCGAAAAGCTTAGAAATGTTTAATTATTTAAGGGAATACAGCATCAATAATTGATCTGTAACCCTGGGTAAATTATAAGGAGGATGATTTTAATGGCAGAGATCACACTAGAAAAAATTGACATTATTAAAGAGCGAACAGGTGTATCCTACACTGATGCTAAGGAAGCATTAGAAGAATGCGATAGTGATGTAGTT
>DHIM01000272.1 GCA_002403785.1 Clostridium sp. UBA4746 | reverse complement strand
TCTCGTGAGTTTTTATCATATTAATTATATCTAATATTAAAGGAAAAGAAATAATAATAAATGTTGTAATAATTAAAATACGAAATAATATATCATTAGACATTATTAAAAACACCCCCTCTATGCTTTATTAAGATATTGATATTTGTATATATCATAATATTCTGATGGGGTGTCCCTTGCTATATAATAATTGTAATAATCCCAGCAATTCTCCGCTTCCTCAAAGAAGTTAGGGAAATGCTTCTTGGATATAATAAAGGAATGAAAACTATTCTGCAAATTAGTATAGAAATTGTTTTACAATGCCCTCCGCCATAATGTCTGCCATCTTTAGAGCTTGTTTTTCAATTTCATCGTATTCCATGATGCTTTTTTCATAATTATTAGTAAGTATATTAATTGCTTCAGATTTAGTCATTGCCAAGTGTTCATATAACATTCTTTTCCACATTTCTTGAGACCAATAAGGATTGATTTTACCGAGAAACGCTGCAATTTCATCTGCATTTTCGTACCATCTTCTCTCAGCATCTGCTGACTCTTTGTTATAGCCAGCCTTGGCTGCTTTCACAAGTTGTGCGACAATAACAATATGGCTTTTAAATAAGTCACTAAATTGAGAGGAAATTTCATCCCTATAGAAATGTTTTAATATGTTCTTAAAATCTGTGGGGTTTCGAAGAAGTCGCTTGGTTACAAAATCTACATCAGGTAAATCTTTTATTATGCTTATTATGGTCATCCTCGTCCAAACAATATGCTGTTCCCAGAGTTTACGTATGACATTTCTTAAATCTACTTCTGTTTCACTAATTCTGATAGAAACAGGACTGTAACGCTTAGCTAACATCCAAGATGTATCATATGGGCATAAATACATTGTTATCACCACTTTCCAATTGTTATATTATAGTATGGTTATGTGAACAATAAGTACCTATTATTAATGAATAAGTGTATAGCTATATGCTCAAACTACATTATATATAGTAAAATAACTAAGTGTACAATCGGTACACTAGATATCAAAAGGAAGTGGATAGCTATGTTTAAAAATAACATATTAAAAAATTTACTAATTATCAATTTAGTTTTTTTTGGCATACTTCTTTTCAGTAAGATGTTTTTTGTTCATAGGGTTATAATAATACTTTCCAAATCTTTTTTAACTCCTTTTATATTTTCCGTGTTTTTATTTTATATTATAAAACCATTAAATGCAATTTTCATAAAACATGGTCTAAAGGCAAGTGCCTCAGCTCTATTAACATTAACACTTGGACTATCCATTGCCGTAGGTGTTATAACTTTTTTTAGTAATTATATTGCAATTGAGTTTGATGGAATAATAAAAGAACTAACCAATATTGCGAAAAGCCAAAACTCTATTAATCATATAATGAATAAAATTAATAATTTTATACCCGCTCAGGAGTTTTATAAAACTTTTGCCAAGATTACTAATGTTTATATGCAAAACTTTGTCCATAACCTAATGTTTGCAGTAAAATATACAATACACACCTTTTCAACTTTGTTCCTTGTTTTGATTATATTATTTTATTTACTTAAAGATGGTCCTAAATTAAAAAATAAAATTATATGCATAATTCCTCAAAAATATAACGAATTTACATTAAAAACTCTAACAGATAGTAATAAAGTATTGGAATCTTATGTTACAGGTCAAGCAAAAGTAGCTCTTTCTTTGTCCATTATGATATTTGTTGCCTACAAAATCATAGGGATTCCTAATGCTCTGCTTTTCTCCTCAATAACTTTTATTTTGGCTTTTATTCCTTTTATAGGTTTTTTTATTTCCATGATTATTCCCTCTATTATTGCCTTAAGCATGGGATTTGTCATGATTGTAAAACTTTTAATTGTGTTTATTCTTGTACAAACTTTAAAAGGAAGGGTTGTTGTTCCTGCAATTATGTCCCAGGCAATGAATATTCACCCTTTAACTGACATCTTCTTAGTAATAGGCGCAGTTGCGGTAGGTGGACCTTTGGCCGCCTTTGCTGTTGTCCCTATTTACGCTATTCTTAAAACGATATTCTCTAAGTTGTATGAATGCAACTTAATTAAAAAATATAATCAATAACCTTATTGCAGCTATTGGTGTGATGCTTAACTGCACAATATGAAAAAAGATAGACACTAAATGCCTATCCATCATAACCTTTTAACTAACATTTCCTGTTCCATATATATGAAAAATATTTATCTATCAACAAACTCTGCCAGTTCTTTGTTGAATTTATCTTTTTCGTCATAGAATAACGCATGACCACTAAATTCAAATGGTATAAGTTTGGAATTTTTAATTCCTTGTTTTTGCGCCTGCGCTAATGGGAAGAGGCAAACCTTATCATGAATACCATGAAGAATTAAAGTTGGAACGCTTATTTTAGAAAGATCAGAAAATAAACGTTCTTCATCTAACCAAGTTTTTGAAGTTTCTGCAGTTCCCCAACTTGATGCTTGTAGCCCCAATTGAAAGATCCAATCTGAAAATGCCTCAGTTATATGCTGAAAGAAAAAAATATCTCCAAATTCTCGTAACATTTTAGGTCGATCACTATATGTTCCCTTAATAATATCTTTAACAGCTTGTTCTTTTAACCCATAAGGAAAATAAGGACGTTGGATAAGACTTGGTGCTGCTGCTGCAAAAAGAGCTAGTTTAGATACCCCGTATTCATTGTGCCTAGCCATGTATCTAATAGCAATTGCTCCACCTGTGGAATGCCCAGCTAGTGTAAAATTCTTTATTTTAAGTGCATCTACCACACCTCTAACATCATCTGATAATCGATCGTAGTCATATCCTTCAAAAGGCTTATCAGATTCGCCGAATCCCCTCTGGTCTATTCCAATACACCTGTATCCCATTTTAGGAAGTTGATTAAACTGATATTCAAACAACTTATGACTTCCAGGCCAACCGTGAAGAAACAAGATTGTTTTTTTGCCCTTTGGGTTAATATCCTCTACATAAATCTTTACATTTTCTTCTACCCTAATATAATATCCCACTCAATACCTCCATAAATAATAATCCTACATTCATATACTATTCTCATGGGTTTAATTATGTTAATCAACCATAACAATTTTTATTGACAGAGTATCTTTTCTTGATATAATAAAAGTGAGTAGTCACTCATTTTTTTACGAATGTTACTTATAAGGAGTTGATACAGTGGCCGATAAGAAAGATTTATATAGTTACTTGTTCGATGAAAGCGAACCTGAAGAAGAAATATCAAAAAGGCAATGGGATATTTTAGATGCTGCAACAAAGATTTTTGCAGAAAAAGGATATGAAGGAAGTAGAACTAGTGATATTGCTAAAGAAGCTAATATATCTGAAGGAACAATTTTTAGATATTTTAAAACTAAAAAAGATTTATTAGTTGGGCTACTAATGCCTCTAGTAGTAAAGTTTTTTAGGCCACTTATGTTTAAGTCACTAGAAAAAATTATGGACAATGAAAAAAACGAGTCCATAAATGTAGTGTTGAAAAATATAATGATGGATAGAATATCTTTAATTAAAAGAAATGCACCTTTAGTAAAAACTGTTATGGTTGAATCAATTTACCATCCTGAACTATTAGGACCTTTGCAAAAGGAAATTGCGCCTAAACTTATACCTATAGTAGATGATTTTTTTAAAGAAAATATAAATAAGGGAAACTTAAGAGAGATTGATCCCAGACTTATGACAAGAAGCTTAATTAGTTTGCTTGCAGGGTTTTATATACTAAGCAATTCATTTCCTGAGGTATTTACAACAAATGGGGATGAAAAAGATATAGAGAAAATAGTTGATATTCTAATAAATGGAATAGGAGAAAAAGGAGCGTGTAATAAATGAGTAATGAAGATGTTATTGAAATAGAACATTTTAAACAACAGTTTGGAAAATTTGTGGTACTTGAAAACATTAACCTTGCGGTGAAAAAAGGAGAAATACTTGGTCTCCTTGGACCATCTGGTTCAGGCAAAACTACTTTAATAAAGGCTATTGTTGGAATGAGCGAACCTACTAGAGGATCAGTAAAAGTGCTTCAAACTAAAATGCCATCGCTTGCAGCCGTTTCAAAAATTGGGTATATGGCTCAAAGTGATGCACTGTATGAAGACTTAAATGTCTATGACAATATATTATTCTTTGCATCTTTATATGGAATGAAAGGAAGAATCGCTAAAAAAAGAGCTGATGAGGTTCTAGAATTAGTTCTTTTAAGAGACGAAGGTAAAAAACTCATTAAAAATTTTTCTGGTGGTATGAAAAGAAGATTGTCCCTTGCTATAGCCCTAGTCCATAAACCAGAGATACTTATTCTTGATGAACCTACCGTAGGAATTGATCCAGTACTGAGAATTCAGTTTTGGAAAGAATTTGAACGTTTAAAAAAAGATGGCGTTACAATAATAATAACTACCCATGTTATGGATGAAGCCGAGCATTGTGATAGGCTCGCTTTAATTAGAAATGGAGGGATAATTGCCATAGGTACTCCAGAAGAATTAAAGAAAAAGTCTGGTGAAAGTACTGTTGAGGGAGCATTTCTCTATTATGGAAAGGAAGGAGAGGCGAAAAAAATATGAGAGTATTATCAATTGCTAAAAGATTAATTAAACAACTTAGAGGAGATAAACGATCAATCGCCTTAATGTTTGTTGCCCCTGTTTTTGTAATGTATCTTTTAAATGCTATTTTAAGTTCAGCAACCACAACTCCAAATCTTGATGTTATTTCAGCACCAGATGCCTATGTAGAAAGACTACAAAGCCTTGCCAATGTTAATAAAGTTGCAAGCGAAGAAATTGCATTAAGAAATTTAAATGATAAAAGTATAGATGCTTATATTATTTTCAATGGAAATAAACCAAAGATTACAATAGAAGGCGCTGACCCATCTATTACTAGCCTAGTTATGAATACTTTGAGTAAGCTTTCAACAAATAGTGCTTCACAAAAGCCAGAAATTAATTTCTTACATGGATCTAAGGATATGGGAGCATTTGATTCCATGGCTCCAATTCTTATGGGCTTCTTTATCTTCTTTTTCGTATTCTTAATAGCTGGCGTTGCATTTTTGAGAGAGAGAATAAGCGGAACACTCGATAGAATACTTGCCTCGCCACTAAAAAGGTGGGAGATAGTTCTGGGATATTTTCTAGGTTTTGGTTTGTTTGTGTCGATCCAGACCATAATACTTCAGGTCTTTAGTGTTTATGGACTTAATGTGCCTATGGTAGGTAGTTTTTGGGCAGTGCTTGTGATAAATTTGGTGCTTGCGTCGGGATCCTTAGCCCTCGGAACCCTCTTATCTGCCTTTGCACGTAATGAATTTCAATTATTTCAATTTATACCTATAGTAATAGTTCCTCAAATTATGTTCAGTGGTATTTTTGATTTGAGAAACTCACCTGCTTGGGCAAAGATATTATCAAAAATATTTCCTATGACTTACGGAGCTGAAGCACTAAGAGATGTAATGCTTAGAGGAAAGAGTCTAATAGATATTAAATTTGATTTACTAATGCTTATAGGATATGCTTTATTATTTCTTACATTAAACACCATGGCACTTAAAAAATATAGAAAAGCATAAAAAAGAGAGATTTCTTACTCTATAAATTATTATCATGTTAATAATTATATATAAAATAAAAAGATATCGAATAAACAGTCATTTTAGACTGCTATTCGATATCTATAATACTATATTTAATAAGATCAGATGTTTTTTCTATTAATTCATATTACTCTATCTTGATAAGACATTGATTAATATTTTATTAAATCACTGCAAATAACAAATAATTGGAGTATTAGCATCAATATTATCATATATTGTCTTTGCTAAATTAGGTGGTGAATTTATACAACCATGAGAACCATTTGTCAAATATATACTCCCGCCAAAGTTATTTCTCCACCTTGCATCATGTATTCCAATTCCACCATTAAATGGCATAAAAACGTTGACGGGCACACTGTAACCCTCTCCCTTTAATGTGGCATTTTTTTCTTTATATTTTAGTTTGTAAACCCCTGTTGGTGTTGCATCATTTATGCTTACATTACCAGAAACAACATCTCCTTGTACAATAAGAGAACCATTCTTATAAAACCACAAATGCTGTTTTGTCATATTAATTTCCACATAGGTATTCCCGATATCATTAACATTATGAGTTAGAGCGGTTTGGGTATAACGTGGAATCTTTGTTATGGTTTGTCCCCCTTTTATAGCCACAATTAAATCTTTGACTTCTCCTGTGCGGTCAACCA
The DNA here is from genome assembly GCA_002403785.1 of Clostridium sp. UBA4746. Classification (GTDB taxonomy): domain Bacteria; phylum Bacillota; class Clostridia; order Clostridiales; family Clostridiaceae; genus Clostridium_AD. The sequence goes on along the minus strand of DHIM01000272.1, from coordinate 2,123 downwards.
ACCATCCATAATCGCCACCACTAACCTTTATTGTTGCTCCTACTGATGTAACAAACTCTCTTTCCTTACCAAATGTATTATAATTATCATCCAGTTTTTCTACATAAGTTTCCATTTTATTTTTATCAAATGTAATTCCAAGGTTTTTGTTAACTCCAAGCCAGTTATGTACTATAGAACCATCTAAAACTTCTTTACCTCCAGTAAAAGTATAAGTAATTTTTGAAGCTATATATTTATTAAGCAAAATTTTAGTGTTTTTAACTTTTGATGAAGTTGAAGTATATTTAGGATTTATGTAATAATTCTTTGTCTCCAAATTTACTGTTGTTTCTCCCTTAAGAATTGCATTAACAACATTTGCAAACAAAGGCTTACTATTGACTTTATTTCCCTTAACTTCATTTACAATCACATAACCCTTATCTGAATATTTAAAGCTAGCATTTTGAGGTTCAATTATTTTCTTGCTATCTAAAAAAGAAAGCTTATCAAAACGTTCCTTTAATAGTTTCTCATCATAGGTCACTATGCCATCTATTTCAGAATTTTTTGGATTAAAAAGCGAAAAAATCCACGTAAAAGAATTCTGGCTGTCTTTTAAAACTTGAATTTTATCCTTTGCATTATATTTAAGTCCAATGTCAGCAGCCTTAATTTGTTCTTTCGCACCGTTTCGTTCTTGAAGTTCCAGTATATATATTTCGCATTTTGATGACATTTCTTTATCTACTTCCTCTACGGTTTTACCAGACGCATTAATGCCATTAATTTCAGAACCATAATAAAAATGATTACTAAAATATATTGATATAGCCAAATATAGAAGAAGGAAAACAGAAAAAAAAATTATTCTAACTTTCATAGATTTAATAGGTTTTATTGTTTGTATTTCCATGAGACACCTCTTTAATGTAAATTTAGCATTGTATGTATATAATATTCCAGTTTATAGAAAATGTAAAACAAATTTAACTATATTTATTACCTTAATTAAATATAAAAAAATGAATGTACGATTTTAGACATATAGCCATTGAATTTAAATCAGTAATTCATCATATTATAATTCCTTTCCCCTTGCATGTATATAATTAAGACATGAACGGTAAAAATACGTACATGAACAGTAATTTTGCAACACATATGTCGTTTTATGTACATTTTTTTATTATTCAGTTATGTCTAAAAATGTTATTTTTTATTCAATGAAAATAGGGCTACTAAATTTAAGCAGTCCTTACAAATCTTATTTTAATATATATTCAAAATTGAAATTTGTTAGATCCTTCACTCTATAATTAGCCTTCTCATTGTTTGCAGCAAACCCCACACCCATAGCTTTCATTCCACCGGCTATTGCCGCTTCAATACCTGCATCAGCATCTTCAACCACTAGGCATTCTCCCGGTATTATTTGAAGTCTTTTCGCTGCTAATAAAAATACTTCTGGGTCAGGTTTGCTCCTTTTTATATCATTTCCGTCTGCCACTGCATTAAAATATCTGTCTAATCCAATTTTTTCTAATATATAAGGTGTGTTTTTACTTGAAGAACCAATAGCAATTTTTATTCCTCTTCCCTTTAAAAATTCCAATGCCTTCACAACGCCTGGCAATATATCCTTAGGTGTTAAACAATTTAGCATTTCTCTGTAACAATAATTTTTTCTTTGAGCCAGTTCCTCTTTTTCTTTTTGATTATAAGTCTTTTGTGACCTTTTCAAGAGGATTTCCAAGCTATTCATCCTACTTACTCCGCAAAGACCTTCATTTATTATTCTGTCAAAATATATTCCTTCCTCATCAGCAATCTTCTTCCATGCCTTATAATGGTATTTATCTGTGGAAACAATAACTCCATCTAAATCAAAAATAACCGCTTTAATACTCACAATCTTCACCTCATACTTTCTACTCTTCATATTCTATTAAGTATAATACTTTTTTTAAAACCCTTTCCCCTTGTATTAATTATATTCTTAAGTTGTTGTAAAATACATATAAATTAATTGCAACTCTGTTATTAAACCCATTTTTAAATTAATTTATTTACAATTCATAAAAAAAAAAAAACTAAGAATAATTTCTATATGTAAATAATGTAAGCGTCAAATACTACCC
>DHIM01000211.1 GCA_002403785.1 Clostridium sp. UBA4746 | reverse complement strand
GCTGTTAGCGGTTTAGTTCAATGGGGGAAACACGAACTTTTATAAAATCCAAATAATACAGGGGTATGGCAACCATTCATGCAAAAATGGGCCACTTCCCATTTTTGCATGAATGGTCTAAGACTTTTTTATTGGATTATAGTTAACACTTTTTGTAAAATTCTCGCTAAATAATAGTAATATATCGTACATAATGGTATTATTTACTTGTGAATTAATCCGTAATTGTATAAAATAACGAAAGAAATAAGGATTATTTTAGGAGTGGTTCTATGAAGATATGTATTGTAATAATGGGATAGTCAAAAAATTAGCATAATACAAAGGAGAGAGTTAAACATGACTATTCCAAATACAAATAAAGTATATCCAAGAAGTAACGATTACCAAACAATATATCTTAAAAATGTAATTACAAGGGATAATATAAAAGTTGGAGATTATACAATATATAATGATTATTATAATGATCCAAGGGATTTTGAAAAAAATAATGTATTATATCAGTATCCTGTAAACAATGATAAATTAATAATTGGGAAGTTTTGTTCAATTGCATGTAAAGCGAAGTTTCTCATGACAAGTGGAAATCACACAATGAAATCACTATCTACTTATACATTTCCAATATTTTATGGGGAATGGGGTTTAGACGTCGGTCATATAACAGATGCTTGGGATAATAAGGGATATATTGTAATTGGAAATGATGTGTGGATAGGTTATGACGCTGTAATTATGTCAGGTGTGAAAATTGGTGATGGTGCAATTATTGGAACCAGATCAATAGTTACTAATGATGTTCCACCTTATACTATTGTTGGAGGCATACCTGCAAAAGTTATAAAGAAAAGGTTTAATGATGATATAATTTTAAAATTATTGAAAATTAAGTGGTGGGATTGGCCAGATGAAAAAATCCAAGCAAATATTCAACACATTCAATCAGGAAATATTGATAAATTAGTTTAAGGTTCTGTGGCTAATTATTCTTATTTAATGAATCAACAATAAAAACGGAATAATAGATATGAACGCCATAATATTCAATAATGAATATTATGGCGTTTTTAGTTCGGAATACAAAGATATTTAAAACAAACTTTATTCCAAAATATCAAACTTTGTTTTAAATTATCAATCTTTTATTCATCAATAAGGGTAGAAATATGCTCTTGTTGATGAACAATATAAGAAAGATACAAATTATTATAAAATTACCTTATATATTCGGTTACCAAATCAGTAAAAAGAATACCTTCTAAATGGTCTATTTCATGGCAAAAACATTTTGCTAAATCTCCTGTACCTGTCAATATAATTTTCTCTCCATTTTCATTTAAAGCATGTACTGTTACTTTTTCAGGTCTTTTTAATTTCCCGAACACATTAGGAATACTTAAACACCCCTCTATAACCTCTTGTTCTCCTTCCTGCTTAATTATCTCTGGATTTACTAATTTTACAAGTCCCTGTCCCATGTCTATTACAACTAATCTTTTTAATATTCCAACTTGTGGAGCTGCTAGTCCTGCACCATTCTTTGCATTATACATAGTATCAGTCATATCATTTAAAATTTGTCTTATTTTATCATTTACTACTTCAACTGTTCTACTTTTTTTTCTTAGTATTTCATCATCTGAAAGTCTAATTTGTCTTAACGCCATCTAAACAACACCTCTGCTCTGTTGTGATCTCGATTTTCTTTCACTTTCCTCAAAAATAAAAATATCCTCTATAGGTTTACAAAAGACTTTAGAAATATCATAAGCTAACCATATGGAAGGTTCGTATTTTTCTGTTTCTATAGAATTAATAGCTTGTCTTGATACCCCTATAAGTGCTCCTAACTGCTCTTGAGTTAATCCCAAGATTTCTCTAAATTTCTTTAATCTATTTTTAATAAATTATCACCTCTGTAATGTTTACCTTACATATAAACATAACATTCGTTGATCTTAATGTCAAGTTAACCTTACTTAATAAATGATGTACCATAGTAATTAACTAAAAAAAGAGCATTTCTGCTCTTCTATTAGATTCCTCATGTTAATTACACTATTTTATTGAATCATTGTTATTTTGATATTATTTCTATACCATTTTCTGTTACAAAAATTGTATGCTCCCATTGTGCCGAAAGTGCTCCATCAGCTGTAAATGCTGTCCATCCATTATCCTCATCTATAAATATTTCATGACTTCCACCATTTATCATTGGTTCAATCGTAAATACCATTCCTGGTGCTAAAATCATCTCTGTTCCTCTAGTCCCGAAATGAAAAACAAATGGTTCCTCATGAATATCTAGTCCAACTCCGTGTCCTCCAAAATCCTTAACTACTGAGTATCCATTACTTTCTGCATATTCTTGTATAACTGCTCCTATGTCACCTAAAAAGCCCCAAGGTTTCACTGCCTCTATCCCCTTATTTAAACATTGCTTAGTTATTTCTACTATCCTACTAGCTTCATCACTTACTTCTCCAATCATAAACA
>DHIM01000107.1:17283-21296 GCA_002403785.1 Clostridium sp. UBA4746 | reverse complement strand
TCATAAGTTAGTTAACACTATCACATTTGTTTTATACCATAAATTATTTTTAATGGATTTTATGCCAATAAAATAAACTATGTTAATTTTTTTACTTAACATAGTTTAAAATAATTATTTATTTAATGTTTTTACTTAAACTCTCCTTGTGAAGATTATTCAATAATGCTTCCGAAGTAGCCAATAAAATCCAAAAATAAGTTGTTACTTTAGGCACAAAGAATAAATTGTCTGATAAGTTCATAAATAGGAAAGCAGTCATGCTTGCCATTACACCAATATAAAATGGTTTATGGAATTTATCTATAGTTGCTTTATACAATTTGTTAACTCTAAATAGTGCAGTTGCTAATATACCTAAGAAAGAAACTATTCCAATTATACCCAATTCACTTTGTACTTTTAAATATGAATTATGAGATGGATAACTCCTATAGTAATAATACTGTAGTTCCTTATATTTCATTATATAATCATTATATCTAGTAACATAATTTCCATTACCAACACCTCGAATTGGATGATCCTTTATCATCTTCAAAGCAGTTTCCCAAAGTTTAACTCTTGGATCATCCTTTGATAAAATAGCCATCCCTTTAAATCTTTGGAAAACAGAAGGAATGAAACATATCAAAATACCAAAACCACCAAGAGCAAAAATCAACTTAATACTATAAATTAACGTAAGCACTAATAATCCTATTACAAAACCTAATACTGCATTTCTAGAAAAAGTCATTAATAAATTAGAAATAACCAATATTGAAAGTAATATGTAAACTATTTTCTTTTTCTTTTTCTTTTCATAAATGCTTAACATAATCACTGGAAAAATTATTAGTATTAAATAAGCACCGTAAGCATTTGGATTAAAAAGTGTCGCCGCTATTCTTATACCTCCACCTAAATCATTTGCTTTTTTAAAGCTATCATCCAGAGCGAATCCTGTAAAATACTGAACAATGCCTATACAGCTTAAAATAAAGGAAGTAAATATATAGCAATTTAATACAACATTTATCTGTTTTTTCTTATTCAGCTCATATTTTATAAGAAAATACATAAATATATACGACATAAACCTTGCACTTTCACTTAATGCTAGCTTTTTATCTACTGCATAAGAAGTAGACACAAGCATCATAACCAATAATATTGCCATAAATATACTCAATTTATCTGTAAAGAAATTTATAATACCCTTAATAAAATTTTCTCTACCTTTCCTCGAAACTATTAAATTCATAATGTAGGCAAAAATTATTAATGCCAAAATTAAGTCAGTGAGTGGCATCCCCTTAAACTTAACATCTTCTGGAATTAAAGGTAATAGCATAATATATACGCATGTTAATAAAAATAGAATTTTCCGAGAAAAATCCACTTCCCCACCTCGTTTCAAATGGTACAAAATCATTTTAATAATCTTGTGGTTATTTTAACAATTTTGTTAAATCTTTAATTCAGAAGCACAAGCCCCTGATTTCTTTAATTTTATAAACTATTCCACCCAAAAATGCGATACAATCTTTCCTATGTACAACTCATCTTTTTGTTTAATAATCAAATTTGGTGACGTGCCAAATACTAAACAATTATCTGGAATAACCTCATCTTTAATAGTAGTACCAGTAGATATTACTACGTTGCTACCTATCTTGGCGTCTCCAAGGATAGTAACATTAGAATACAAAATCACATTTTTGCCCATTTGTGGATACTTACCCTTATTACCTCCAACTGTACACCCTTGGTAAAAGAAAAAGCCATCGCTATATTTAGCTCTACCTAAGACACTTGCCATAGGATGCTCAAGTCCAAAGTACTCAGGCAATTCAATTTCATAGTACCAATCGACAGAATGCATTATTTTATTAAGATAATAAATCTTAGCTGCTAAATTTGCATCTCCACCCTTGCGATGCACCGTGTTCGCAAGGTAATACAAAAATATTGAATACTGCCCTGAATGGTAAGGAGAAAAATATTCATTCCCAATGCCCACTTTATGGTAATATTTATTTTTGGTCCTCTGAAAACATGTTTGAAGTCTCTCCAAGGTGATGTCTATAAAAGGCACAATATCTCCACATGGTCCAAAGTTATTGGATAACTGCCTATTAATGTGGGTTATTAATTCTTGTTTACTGAGTTCCATCTCCATAACTTAACCCTCCTTCTAATTTCAATATTACTCTATGGTCTCTTTATATACCTTAACATGTTCGTATAGCTCGTTAAATTCATTCTTGAAAAAGTGCTTCGCTAGTATCTGCATTAGTTCATGATCTTCTTCTGAATCTATATCGAGTACTGCAGTATCTTTCATTAATATAATGTCAAAGAGTCCATCAAGAGGACTGTTTTCAAGTTTGTTTAGCAAACTATAACGCCTATAACAATAAATAGAAGCATTCATATCATAAACTTTTGGGGCTTGTTGCCTAGCAACAAACTCGGAGGATATTATTTTCTGTATTTTCCCGTTTTTTTGCTCCACCATATTAAAATATGGGTTTCTCCTTGAATTTACTACTGAAAATACAACATCCAAATCTAAATTTGCTTCGGCTTTCTTTATTGCATTGTCGATATCTTCTGTTTTTCTTAAAGGCGATGTAATATCCAAATCAATTACATAATCATATGTTGTATTTAATTTTGCTTCCATATATTTTAGTGAATATCTTATTGATGGTACCTTTGGTGAATTATCCATAGCCAATTCTTTTGGCCTATTTATGCATTCAACATTTTTATCTTCACTAAACATATTTAATAGTTGCTGACTATCGGTATTAATGCTTATATCTATATTGTAATTAGGATTTCTTTTTTTGAATAGATCAGCTGCAACTATAGTGTAATTAATAAGTGGAATTCCTAAAAAATCTCTAGCGTTTTTATTTTTAACACCTTTAGATCCTGCTCTTCCACAAACTGTTATTAAAATGTTCATCTTCTTCAGACTCCTTTATTATTTTCAGTAGTTTTACTGCCTCGTAGATATCATTCCAATTTCCTTTTCCGCCACAAACATTTTCAAAAAAGTACTCAATTTCCTTTACATACATATGATTTGTATCATACTCAAATACTTTTTCTTGTTTACTTCTAGAATTGTATACTGTTTTGTTTATAAAATCTCCGCGAATTAGGCCATTTTCGGTAATTAGCTCTACTTCTCTTCTCGATTGCTTACCGAAGTAATCTAAATGAAGTTCGATAAATACATTTTTGGTTCTTGCAACATATATTGAAATATCCTCACAACTAACTTCCAAATTTGATACTTTATCTTGAAGATTATATATTCTTTCTGGAAATCCAACTAAATCAGTTATATAATCTAACTCATGAATACAATCAATTGAAACTCCTCCACCTTGATCTTTATGAGCACTGTAGACTTCCCTATAATCTTGATTCGGTCTCCAATCAGGTAAATACGTAGAACATATTGACCTTAAACTGTATACTTTCTCATTTTTAATAATATTTTTTATTTCCTTAAATATAGGGGTATATCTAAGCGGAGCAGCTACATATATTCTTTTAGATAAATCATTATTAATAAAACTAATATCGTATTTATAACTATCAAAAGCAGGTTTTTCAAGGAAGAAATATCTTCCTTTTTCTATCACGCTTTTCAGAGTATCATAATGCAAATGCGTTGGGTTTGTTATGAAAATGCAATCATAATCGTTATCTAAATCACTAATAGAATATAAAATTTTATCTACATCATCCATTAAATTACTGCTTTTTTTTGATTTTAAACAATGGATTTCGGATTTTATTTTATTTTTACTAAGATATTGCAATACATTCTTTAAATGCCTTTTACCTATAGAACCTAACCCTATAAACAAAATCTTCATTATTTTCTTCCTTCAATCTGGTCAATAACTTTAATAATTTTATAATCATCCTCAAATGTATGTATAATATTATTTTCATCACCCTTAATAAAATTCATAAAAGTAGTGATTTCACTCAAATAAGCATTT
>DHIM01000107.1:11656-17140 GCA_002403785.1 Clostridium sp. UBA4746 | reverse complement strand
TATTTCACTCAAATAAGCATTTTCTATAATATTACTAACATATTTAGTATTTCTATCGATTGATTCATATGTATTAATTGTTTCAAAATCCTTATTATCAAAATTATAATCATATAATGTTTCTGGAGTTCCCTCCCATTTAATATGAAGCTCTTCATTATAAACTTCTAAACTTCTTGTTGCTTTTCTCGAAGCAATATCCACATTAAATGATCCAACGTTACCATTTTCATGTTCAAACATTATCATATAATTATCACAGTAATTCAACTTTAAATTAGTGATATTATTTCTAATAACATGAACATTTTTAATGTCACCAAAAGCTTTTACGATCCATGGTAACTCTATAGCCATAAGTTCTCTACAGCCATTTGTCCTTTTATCTGATACAAAAAAGTCTTTATAGTTTTCCCAAGGATGCCAATCTGGAAGATACTGACCTACATGATATGAGTAGGCTAATTTGCCTTTATTGCAAACTTTGTCAATTATATATTTAATTTCATTTCTATATAGGAAAGTTGAAGATAAAAATAACTTTAATTTCTTTTCTTTAGCTACCTCAATAATTTCATCATAATTATCTGAGATTAAATTTATTTCAGTAAATACATTTATATTCTTTTTTAAGCAATTCAAAATTATTTCACTATGATATATTGGAGATGTACAAATAAAAGCTGCATCTGGCTTTTCTACATCTATAGCTTCATCCAAATTTGTATATGTTTTTAAATTAAATAGTTCTTTAATTTGCTCACATCTATCAATGCTTAGGTCTACGCCAATAAGAGTAATATCCTTATAATTTTCCTTAATAAGTCTAATTCTTCTTTTTCCCATAGAGCCTGAACCTACAACTAAAAACTTCATACTTAAATCTCCTTTAGTTCCTTACAAGTTAAAGAAACTTTTATTTAGTTTTTGCTAACCTTTTCTTTAAAACTAATATTCCTAAAATTCCTGCCAAAATAATCATTGTATATCTTATAATCCAAATATCTCTAGAGACATAAAAAATTACACTAATTACAGCTATAAATGATATTCCATATATAAAGTCTTTAATATTACATATCCTTATATCAGATACTTTTAAAGCAATTATATAATGATAAACGAAAAGTAAAAAATAAGATACTATTGTGTTCCAAGCTGCCGCCATATAACCAAATCTAGGAATGAGGATATAATTAAGTCCTATATTAGCGACCGCTGCCAATACTGTTCCTAGGGCTATATACTTAGTATTTTTGGTGTAAAATTCTAAATTTACTGGAATGCTATACAAGAAAGCAAAGTAATACCCTATCATAATAAGTGGTACCATCTGTATTCCTTCTAAATAAGCCTTAGTTCCCATAATACTCGAAACTTCTGGGGAAATGAAAATTAAAACAAATGATATTAAAGAAAATAAAATTATATAGTACCTTACCTTCTCTGAGATCTCATCATAGTTTTTCTCATCCATTTTCCCGAAAAACCAAGGCACCCAAGCTTTATTTGCTGCCATCCACACAATACTTAAAATCATACCAATTTTATATGAAAAATTATAGATACCTGCTGCGCTTTTGCCAACCATATTACCTATCATTATAGTATCAGCAGAGGTTAAAATTATTTGAGATAGGATATGAAATACCAATGGAACGGAAATTCCAAGTGCATACTTCCAATATTTTAAATTTATTAGCTTTTTTCCTTTTATAATAAATATTGCATATAATATCACACCATAAACTATCACAACAAGTGCTGAACCGTAAATTCTTCCATAATATTTATCAACATTTAACCTTTGTATCCAAGCAATAGATAGTAAAACATTTAACAATGTACTTGTTATTGAAACAATCAAGAATTTTTTATACTTATATTCAACTGAATATCTAGTTGTTGCAAAACTAATAACAAAAGTAAAAAAACTTTGAAAAACTAATATATTTACTAAGTTTGGACTTATGCCCAATTTAGCAGCAATGAATTGTTTGAAAATTAGTGCTATTATTAGCCCTATTAATAGTGGAATTGTTGAAAGAAAAAGTATTGATGATAAAAATCCATCAAAGTCCGCTTTAAAGTCAAATTTCCCTGTATTAACTGCAGATTCAAGTCCTAAACTAATAATGGAAGTTAAAATTGTAACATAAACAGTATATATACCTACCGTTCCAAAATCACTTGTTGAAAGTAATCTCGTAAGAATTGGGACTGTTAAAAAATTAATACCTTGAATGCAAAATGTTCCTATAGTGAACCAAATTCCACTTTTAACCAATCGACTTTGATATAATTTCTTTAGAAAATCTATATTCATTTCTATCTCCTATCCACCTTAATGATAAAGCATAAACCCCACACTAAAGTGGCTTGATCAATAACTTACGTCCTTAAATATTATTAAAAACCAAGAAATAACAAAGTTATTTCTTGGAATTTTTTATTAGTTCACATACTGCTTTTATATCTTCTTTTTTAAGTCCTACAGAACTCGGAAGATTTATTCCTCGTGCGTATAATTCATTTGTAACTGTTAAATCCCCATGTCTGCTGCCTTTATATGGAGGCATATCGTGTATAGGCATAAAGAAAGGTCTTGCCTCTATTTTTTCTGCATTTAATTTTTGTATAAGTTCGTCCCTTGATATACCATATTCATCTTCAACTAGGATTGAATATAGCCAATAACAATTTTCTACATTTTCTCTTTCTGCAGGCAATGTAATTCCTTTAACCTTACCTAACAGTTCATTGTAATAGACTGCATTTTCTCTTTTAATTTTTAAATAATCTTTAACATTTTCAAGTTGAGCTACCCCAAACGCAGCCAAAAGATTTGGCATTCTGAAGTTATATCCTATTTCTGAATGGTAGAATGCTTTATTTTCAGTAACTACTTTTGTTTGAGTAGATAAAAATTTTGCCCGCTCGCCATGCTTTGTATTGTTAGTTACAAGCATTCCACCTGCTCCAGTAGTTATAAGCTTATTTCCATTAAAACTAAAGCATCCTATATCACCTATGGTTCCGCTCATTTTACCATTGCAAGTAGATCCTAATGCTTCAGTCGCATCTTCTATAACTAATAGATTATGTTTTTTCGCTATTTGCATTACCCTAGTCATATCTACAGGATGACCATAAATATGTACTGGCATTATTGCTTTTGTTTTAGATGTTATTAATTCTTCTATTTTTTCTGCATCCATAACAAAAGTATCTCTGCATACATCTACAAACACGGGCTCTGCCCCTACGTATTTTATAGTGTTAACTGGAGATATAAATGTTAACGAAGGAACTATAACTTCATCTCCTTCTCCTATTCCAAGTGTCATTAATGCTAGCTGAAGAGCTGCTGTACCATTCATTGTAACTACAGCACTTTTGCTACCTACATATTCACTAAATTTTTCTTCAAATAAATTAACATAACTACCTACTGAAGATACCCAATTAGTATCTATACAGTCTTTAACATATTTTAACTCATTGCCTCTAATTTCTGGTATACATAAAGGTATCATAACAAAAACCTCCTACTATTTTGAACATTATGCTTTTTTAAACATTATGCTTTTTAAAATTGTTCTTTTTAAACATTGTATATGTCTGTTTTAAAATACTGCATGTTATTTCTTATCCATTTTACTGTTGCTTCGAGACCGTCATCTATAGTGTAATTGGGCTTCCAGCCTGTTAATTCTTTTATTTTAGTATTATCAGCCCATAATCTATTAACTTCACTATTTTTCGGTCTTAATCTCTCATCATCGCAAAGAATTTTTACATCCTTACCTATTATGCTTATTATTTTTTTAACTGTTTCTCCTATTGTTATCTCGTAATTTGAACCAGCATTTATAACTTCACCAATAGTTTTTTCACTTTCTGCTATCTTTATGAATGCCTCAGCAGTGTCTTTAACAAAGTTAAAGTCTCTAGTTGGAGTTAAACTTCCAAGCTTGATTTCTGTTTTTCCTGCGAGTATCTGTGATATTATTGTTGGAATTACAGCTCTTGCAGATTGTCTTGGTCCATAAGTATTAAATGGTCTAATAGTCGCTATAGGCATATTAAAACTTTTATAATAACTTTCTGCCATCTTGTCTGCTCCTATTTTTGATGCTGAATATGGAGATTGACCCTGCATTGGGTGTTTTTCATCAATTGGTACATAAAGTGCTGTACCATAGGTTTCACTAGTGGATGTATGTACAATTTTTTCTACGCCATATTCTCTACAAGCTTCTAAGACGTTAGTAGTACCTTCAACATTTGTTCTTACATATGCCATAGGTGATAAATAAGAATACGGGATTGCAATAAGTGCGGCAAGATGAAATACTACTTCTTGACCTTTTATAATTCTTTTCATTCCATCATACTCTCTTATGTCCCCAGTAACAACTTTAATACTATCTTTAACCTTCTTATCGAAAGTATCAATCCATCCCCAGTTATTAAAAGAATTATATTGAGCAAGTGCTGTAACATCTGCTCCAAGTTCCACTAATCTCTCTGTTAAATGACTTCCTATAAAACCTTCTGCACCTGTGATTAAAACTTTTTTCCCTTGCCAATTCATCTCATCTACTCCTTTTGATTAAAAATTAAACCATTCGTTTTATAATTTAAAAAATTCATGAATATCCGTGTTGGCCTTTCTATAGTCCTCTATTTGTCCTATATCCTTCCAATACTCAGTTATTTCATATACACCTGACTTATATTTATTGCTAATTGCGTCTTCTATTAAATCTGTCATATTATAAACTTCATCTTCCTGTATGTATTTTATAATTTCAGGATTAACAACGTATACTCCTCCACTAATGTGAAAGTTATATGTAGGTTTCTCTTCCAAAGACTCTATAAGCATATTATCAGTAACTACTACCCCATAAGGGACACTCATTTCATAATTTCTAACACCTACAGTTATATTGAAGTTGTTTTCTATATGGTGATTTAAAAATTTTTCAAAATCTATTCCTGTAAGTATATCTCCATTTATAACTATGAAAGGTTTTATGAATTTCGCTTTTGCTAAGGCAATTGAGCCTGCTGTACCTAGTTTTTTAGTTTCTCTAATGTATTCTATATTAACATCAAATTCTTTTCCGTCTTTAAAGTATTCCTCTATTATTTCTCCTTTATAATTAATAGAAATAATAAAGTTTCTAAAACCGAATTCTTTAAATTGTTCTATTAAAAGCTCTAGTATCGGTTTATCACCAACAGTTAGCATAGGTTTAGGTACTGTTTCTGTTAATGGTCTTAATCTAGTTCCCAGACCTCCTGCTAAAATAAAAACATAATTATCTTTTACATCATAAGATAATATATCATCTATAAAATATAAATCCATAAGCTTTTTATCTTTATCAATAACAGGTACCTGTCTTATTTTATTTTTAAGCATATATTCTCTTGCTTTCTTTTTACTATGTTGCTCTGTAACATATTTATAGG
>DHIM01000107.1:7276-11472 GCA_002403785.1 Clostridium sp. UBA4746 | reverse complement strand
CTGTAACATATTTATAGTTTTTAGAATATGTATTCTCTATACCATCATTTATACTGAAGTCTTTAAGCATAGCACGTCTTATATCACCATCTGTAATAGTTCCTACTAATTCATTATTTTCATTTACAACTAGAGCGCCTCCAGTTAAGTTTTTATCTATAACTTTCATGGCTTCTTTTATTGTAGAACTAACTCCTATACAATAACTATCAATTGAAAATCTCATAATATCACCTGCACTTTATAATTTTTGATGGAACTCCTACGGCAACTACATTATCTACTATATTTTCAATAACCACAGCTCCGGCTCCTATAATTACATTGCTGCCTATATGTACTGTTTGAATTATAGAACTTCCCATACCTACATGAGTGCTTTCCCCTATACTCACCGCTCCGGCTAGACAAGCCCTAGGTGAAATATGAGTGTTTCTTTGCAAATTGCAATCATGTTCGATTACTGAGCCCGTATTTACTATACAATTTTCTCCTATAATAACACCTGGATTAACTATTGCTCCAGCCATTACGCAAGTTCCAAAGGCAATTGTTGCATAAGGTGAAACTATTGCCTCTTTATGTATAAGCACCGGTATATTAAATCCTATAGCCAATAAATTGTTATATATTGTGTCTCTAATCGAAATATTTTGAAGTGCACCAACACATACAAATGCATTTTTTACACCACTGTTATATAGTTCTTTCAAAATGCTGTCATCACCTATTATAGGGATATCTAATACAAATTTCTCGTCAACGCATGCTTTATCCGTTACACCTATAATATCATATTTGCCAATACTTTTTATAATATCTATAATAACCTTGCAGTGCCCCCCGGCACCTACAAGTACGATTTTCTCCATAATATCACCTCAACTTTAACTTCTAAGTTAATAAGTAATTCTCTTTTGTATAAGTTCCCGATCTAGCTTTATTTCACTTAAAATTCGAGCTATTTTACCACTGGCATTTCCATCGCCATAAGGATTTGTGCATGTTTCTAATTGTTTCTTAAAACTCACATCGCTTATTGCTTTTTTAATGCCTGCTTTTACAGATTCTTTTCCATAAGGTATATCTATTATATTGCAAGCTCTTAATCTTCCACCCTGCCGTGATCCTATGTTAACTACAGGTAATTTAAAGCTAGGTGCTTCAATTATACCTGATGATGAATTCCCTATCATTACTTCTGCTATTTCTAAAAAGCTTAGGTACTCTACTTGAGTTAAATTTCTAAATACCTTTAAGAAAGGATATTTAGCTCTATATTCCTCAATAACTTTTATAATTTCGCGACCACCATTATCACTGTTTGGATATGAAACTATAGTTTGATATCCTAGTTCTACAACCGCATCTAGTGTTTCTCTGATTTGCCATTCCACCAAGTCCCGCTCTGTAGTTACTGGATGCTGAGTTAGTAAAAATATCTTGTCATCTTCTAATTCGAATCTCTTGAGCATTTCACTTCTTGATAAATATGTTGTTTTTTTAATGTAATCAAGACCCGGAGCACCTACTACAAAAATATTTTTTTCTTTCTCCCCTAATTTAATGATTCTTTGTTTGCTGTCCTCATTTGCTGGAAAATGGATATGAGAAAGTTTAGTTATAGCGTGTCTTACAGATTCATCTACCGTTCCTGTTACTTCTCCACCATGAATATGAGCTACAGGAATGTTCATATGTATAGCTGCAGTTGCTGCCGCTAGCATCTCTCCTCTATCCCCTAGTATTAATACTACATCTGGTTTTATTCTCTCAAAACTTTGAGCCATACTTATAATTGAAATCCCTATAGATTTTGCCATTGCTGTTCCTGTATCTGACGCGAGTATTGTTTCAAACTTATCTGATACAACAAATCCATCTTTTTCTATTTCATTTATAGTCATTCCAAATTCAGGACATAAATGCATTCCACAAACAATAAGTTTAAGGGTAAGTAGCTCATGTTTTTCAATTTCTTTAAGAACATGATAAAATATTCCATAATCTGCTCTTGTACCTGTTATAACTGCTATTTTTCTTTTCATATATATCCTCCTTGCAGCGCTCTGGGGGAATAGCAATTATTAATTGTTATTCTCCTATTTTATGTAGATGTTAAACGATTCAGCTCATTTTTATTCCACCATATTTAAGGTTATTTGCTCATCTATTTTTATATCTCTGTTAGTTGTTTTACCAATAATATCTATGTATAGCTTAGGTGAAAGTCCAGTTCCTGGTCTTTTATAATCTAAGTCAGTTAAGTTTATAATCTCACCCATTTTTATATTTCTAGAAGCTACAACACTTTTTCTTGCTGCCTTCATAGTATCTACTTCGCTAGTGTTATATCTTTTAATTCCAGTACCAAGTGCTATTTCTATATCTCTAATTGCTTCAACCATTTCTTTTAGCTCGAGAGGATTCAGTGATGCTTTATGATCTGGCCCTTCCATGTTTTTGTCTATTGTAAAATGTTTTTCAATTATATTACTTCCCATTGCAGCTGCCGCTATGGATATAGTTATTCCCTGAGTATGGTCAGAGTATCCTGACACAATCTGAAAGGCATTTTTTATGGTATTCATAGCCTTTAAATTAACATTTTGCAACTTAGCTGGATAATTTGAAGTACAGTGCAAAACTGCTACTTCACTATTACCCAAAAGGTAAATTGCATTTATTGCATCTTCAATTTCTGATAGAGTTGCCATACCAGATGATAAAATCATAGGTTTATTAAATCTTGCTATATATTGAAGAAAGGGGATATTAGTTAAATCTCCCGAACTAATTTTAAAAGCCTCCATGCCAATTGACGCTAAAAAATCAGCGCTTTCAAAATCAAAAGGTGTAGACAAAAACATAATGCCTTTATGTATACAATATTTTTGTAGTTCTATAAAGTTTTCGTAGGTTAGTTCTAGTTTCTTTAACATATTAAACTGTGAGTCAACTTTGCCTATATTATTCTTTTGATAATCAGCCATATTTGCATATCCAGTAACTAATTTTTCAGTTTTAAAAGTCTGAAATTTTATAGCATCAGCTCCAGCAAATATAGCTTTGTCCACCAACTGTTTTGCTATATTTATGTCTCCATTATGATTAACTCCAGCCTCTGCTATAATAAAAGTTGGATTACCATCACCTATAACTTTATTCCCTATCTTAAACATACACACTCTCCTTTGTTACCAGTTATACTATCTTTCTTTAAGAAAACTTTCTTTTAACATCTTAATTATATTCTCGTCTTCATCTAAGTTGAATTTTCTTGCATATAGCCTATCACTTTTTATTAAGTTATCATAGTCTTTGATTGTCAAAGTTTTAGGACTACTGCCACCACCTGACCAATCAGTATATCTTAGGTTATTATTAATTACATCATTTTTAAAATGTGAGTTCATAACAATCATTTGAAAAAAGTGTTCATCAGAACATGAGGTATACTCAAACTGCTTCTTAAATTGTGGATTCTCTTCCAAGTACTTTAATATATATATCAAACAATTATAAGTTAATGTAGTCCATGCAGAACCCGAATATAAATTCATGTCTTTAAAATTATTTCTTCTGACTAATAATTTTTGAGGATAACGGATCAGATTGTCTAAAATCCTCATATAAAATTTTCTATTATTTGGATTTTCCCTAAAGAAATTATAACATTTCAATCTCCAGAAATAACCTTTAATATCTCTATATTCCATAAACTCTTTACCCTGATTTTTGGTAAGAAAATTTCTAATATAATCATTTGATTTTATAGGGTAATCTTGTCCGCTTATAAAACTTATGTAATCATATTTTTTACCAGTATCTTTAACCATATTCATTAATTTTAGAGTTGCTCTAACCATGCTATATGCTGACCAGTTTACACTTTCTCTATCCTTAACAAAATACACACTGGTATTATTTAAATATAGCTTATATAAATCTAAATATAATTGTTCATTTTTCTTATCTATATGTAAAAAAATGTCCGTATCCTTATCTGAAAGTTGATTAATTAGACTTATCAATTGTTTTTCGCCTTTATGAGTTTGTATTATATAGGCTAATTTCATAATACCCCTTCTTCCACTTATAATTATCTCATTCTATTTTAGGTTCATTTTCAAATGATAAATACGTAACTAATATATATAGAAATATAGGATTTCCCCTAATACTAAATATAAAGG
>DHIM01000107.1:5470-7227 GCA_002403785.1 Clostridium sp. UBA4746 | reverse complement strand
ATATAAAGGTATTTGTTGACGCATAAATAAATAACGTTGCTACTACAAAAATCATATATTTATCTTTCATATTTGCAAAATACATAGTTGTAACCCCAATAATGATAATAAACATTGGTATTCCTGCAAACTCTAGTAAAAATAAACTATAGTTATGCGGGTTATTTGTTGTTGTTTGATGCACAAAATTAACAAGTGCCTTTCTTCCTAAATTCCATGTACTTAAAGTAGAGTTTGATACTAAACTCCAATACATTTTGAACCATATTCTTGCTCTCCAAGTACTGCTAACATTTAAAATCTCATTTAAATGCACAAATCCAAAACTATATATAAAAATAATTATAAATTGATATAGCCATATCATACTACCATATGTGGCTTTAGCTACTTTGTTATTACTGAAAGGTAGAATTAGAAGAGCTCCTACAATACTTAAAATGGGAGCAAAGCTTGAAGTCCATACCAATATTATTACACTCAAGGTAATAAAAAAACGTCTGTTTTTAGTTTTATTAAGAACTATGTTGCTAATGAGTACTAGTGAATAAAATATATCTGCACCCGCTGGAGTGCCTTCTATTCCTAAGAATCTATATAATAAATGCGGGAAAAATTTATTTGTTATTAATCTGTCATTATACAAAGATAGAAAACTTAGCGGTGTATAATTCAACACAAGGGATACTAAAAGGTATACAATGGCCGTTTTATTAATTAAGGATAAAACCTGACTTTTTGTAAACTTAAGTTCCTTTATAATTATAAATGATATTATGCAGTATACAATATGTACACTAAAATTTCTTATAATTAAAGTATTAAATACAACATACAAACCAAATGCGATTAGAAAGTATCTTGGTGGAAGTTTAAATTTATGATTTTTTATAAACAAATAAAGAAATGCAAGTAAGTACATAACCAATATAGAGGCCCTTACATAACTTACAAAATAAACATTTAAATTACTGAGGAAATAGAAAACAAAATGAACCCAATAAAATATTTCTTTTTTATTACATGAATCAACCCAATCAATAACTTTTTCTTTCATACATCATCTTCCTTACTTTACGTGTATATTATTTAACACGTTTTATATATTAATTAATAAATGAGTTCAAAAACTCCGAATTATCTTCAATTTGCTGTTGCAAGTCATTGATTTCTTCATTTGTATTAACAGTCTTATCTTTGCCATCTTCATCTGAAATATTTTCATCTTCAAAATTTGTTTCATTAAATTTTATTATGGAAAGTAACTCATCTTTATTCATGGCAACCTTTATTCCATTTGTTTTGAATAATTCTAATATTTCTTTATATTGCAAAAACCTAGATGCAAAATAAGGCAAACTAATACAGTTGAACTTAAAAGTTGCTAAATTTAAAAGTGCTGATGATAACGGACTGATAATATAATCAAATTTGTTTGTGAAGCACAAAAGTTCTACCGGTATTGATTGATCTTCGATAACTTTTATGTTCTTAAACTTATCTAAATATATCCTTATATCATCTAAAGTTTCATTTGCGGGATGCATTTTAAAGAAAATCTCTATATTATACTCAGATAAAACTTCAAAAAGCTGCATTGTACTCTTAATCGAATTATCCTTATCAGCATTATTTAAAAAATATGTTGGACTAGAAATATATAGGCACTTTTTTTTATTAGAATCTAACTTTTCAGATTTAATTTTTAAAGTTTCTAATATGTTTAAATAATCCAATTTAGGCATTGAATAAACTTT
>DHIM01000107.1:0-5359 GCA_002403785.1 Clostridium sp. UBA4746 | reverse complement strand
GGAATAAACTTTTCGAGATTTCGCCTTTACCTTTTCTGGATAGTTAGCATAAATTTTTTTAGTTCTCGAATGTTCTCCCATAGAACAATTTTCAAAATTCCATCCATATGTTACTTTTCTAAATAATTTTCTAATACCTGAGGATTCCACAACACTGTTTTTACAATATAAAGCCGTACCCTCATCCATAACTATGCAATTTTGGGTTACATCTTTATACTTAAAAGCTACATCCTGAAAAATTTTCCAGTTATCGCTAAATGTTATGATTCCATCAACCTTAGGATTATTTAAATATAAGATGTTAATTTTAGACTTAATCTTTATATTATTATGTAAGACATTTCCTATATTAAGTATACTTTTTTCTAAAAATAGATTAAGTGAATAATATCTCTCGTCGAATATTTTTTCATAATTGAAAAGATCATCCCAAAATTCGTCTGTAGAATTTGATATATAACCTATGCATTTAGCATCTGGATACTTACTCTTAATTACTTGAATAATATTGTAAGATGATATAACATGATATGGTCTAAATACGATAAAAATAAAGGTCATAAAATCATCCTTTCCCTGTAATGGTCAAGCAATATTGTAATAAACTTGCGCTTTACTTGGCTATACCTTGCTTGGTTACACCTTAGACCTAAGCATTTTCAAATATAATATTTTTCTAATTTTGTTTGGTATTAATAGACGCGTAACGAATCTAATTGAATTGTTATAAAGATATTCATTTACATTTATTATTTTGTTTTTTAACATATAATCAAATAAATGTTTTTGAGTGACAAAGTATTTCCACCCACCTCGACGCATGTATGTATCATTTGTTGTCCTCATTTTTAATAAAGGCTCATCTATATTTTCAAATGTAGAGTTCTTTTGCATCATTCTTATCCATAAATACCAATCTTCATTTAAAAACCAATGCTGATAACTACCAACTTTTAAAACATCACTTTTTTTAAACATTACACTAGGGTGATTAAAAGGGTTTCTAAATTTCATTTTCTCTTTAATATCCTTATCACTAGTCTTAACACCTTTATAAGCAATGCTAACGCTAGGGTCATCTATAAACTCAGATACTGCAGTTCCTACTACACTAAGATTTTCATTACACTTAAAACTTTCTAGTTGTCTTTCGCATCTATTGTTAACTGATAAATCATCTGAATCCATACGTGCAATTAATTCATTATTGCAACTTTTAAGGCCTATATTTAGTGCTTCACCTAAACCTTTATTTACGTCTAAAGCAATAACTTTAATAATTTGACTATCATGAAATTCACATAGAACATCATCAAGACCTTTGGTTAGCTTTCCATCCTTTACAATTACAATTTCATCAGGCTTTATAGTTTGATCTAACATACTATTTATGCTATCCCTAAAATAATCAGGATTTTCTTTATAATAAACTGACATTAATACTGAATATTTTAATTCTTCCGTACTTTTTAATTTTTCCATACTATCCCTACTTTTTATTAATTTTGATTAGAATATTATGTTACAAATAATTTACTTTTCGTAAACCAAATTTCCGAAAACTTTTTGTACTAAGTTAAAATTTTTGCCAATTAATTTAACTATAAAACCAAGACTTTTAGATAAATACATCTTCTTTCCATTGTCGGTGGCAATTTTTTTAACAAGTAAACTTGTATTTACATACTGCTCATCTTGTGGAAGAAATAATCCCTCTAACTCATCATCTATGTATCCCTTAACATATTCATTTAATTTATCTATATATAACATACTTCTCTGGTTATCAATCATAGGGAATACTGGCAAGCTTAAAGCTAACTTCTCAAGCTTTGCATAATTTCCAGTACAATTAGATCCATAAATCAATGGAGGTCTTAATATTGCAACCTTAAATTTATCATCATTAAGTTTATTAAGCTCAATCTCAGCGAGCAACTTACTCTTACCATAATAAGTTCTTGGATTAGTCTCAGTATTCAGACCTATTACTACATTTTTATCAAGATTACCATCCTCACCATAAACAGCCATTGTACTCATAAATATAAATTGCTTTATTCCTTCACTTTTAGCTTTTTTAGCTACTTCAATAGGTAAATCTTTATTTACTATATCATAAAAACTTTTCATTTCAGGTTTTTCTTTCTTGTGAACTACCGCAGCTACATGGTATATAACATCATATTGAGAGAAATCTTTTTTCTTCCATTCATCGCTTCTTACTGAAATGGCATCTATTGTGTAACCACCTGGCCACTTACTTAGATACTTTTTTAAACTTGTACCAACATAACTATTTTGACCTGTAATTAGAATATTTCTCATTTATTTCCCCCTTTGCGGAGTTATTATTTTTATCTTTCTTTTATGCAATTTAATTTTTATATAAATATTTTCAAAAGTATCTCTACATACAATAGCATATTTATATTTGCATGTAAATCTTTCGTTTTACCTAAATAACTAATACCCTTTGCTAAATCTTATCGAAGCTTTTTTTTTTAGTTACATCATCATCAATGCCTTCTGCCTTTAAAACTTTAAAAACCGTTTTAAATAATATTTTCATATCAAGAGCGAATGATTTATTTTCTTTATAATATACGTCATACTCCGTTTTTTCTCGATCATCATTATTGTCTCGTCCATTAATTTGAGCCCATCCAGTAACCCCTGGAAGTAGTTTATGAACTCCTGCCTCTGTTCTCATCTCATTAAGCTGGAGCTGATTATACAAAGCAGGTCTTGGTCCAACAAAAGTCATATCGCCTTTGAATGTATTAATTAACTGTGGAAGTTCATCGATACTTGTTTTTCTTAAAATTTTTCCGATTGCAGTTATATAACTTTTTGAATTATCTAGTTTATCAGTCGCTACATTAGGAGTTCCAGTTTTCATTGTCCTAAATTTATAGAATTTAAATTGTCTATTATCTTGACCTATTCTCATTTGAGTAAAAAATACTGGTCCTTTTGAATTAAGCTTTATTATTACTGCTAAAATTAAAAATAATGGTGATAATATCACCAATATTAATAAACTAATTATAACATCCAGAAATCTTCCCATTATGTTCCTCCTGTTTTTAAATTATTCTGCTACAGTGGCAACTTCGCTTTCTACTATACTTCTATTGTACGTAGGAACTATTTCTTTTATTTTTGTAATCAATAATTCTACATCATCTTTTTCAATAATTTCAGTAAGTTGTTTTAATCTTTCTTTCATCTCATCTAAATCAGTAAATGTTGGTTTTCCAATAAAAATCTTCTCATGTTTAGTATTTGTAAGTCCTTCTTCGCTCATTAGAAGTTCTTCATAAAGCTTTTCTCCCGGCCGAAGACCTATAACTTCTATTTTTATATCTTCATTCGGAACAAAACCCGATAGTTTTATTAAATCCCAAGCTAAATCATATATCTTAACAGGTTTCCCCATATCAAGCACAAATATTTCTCCGCCTTTAGCATATGCTCCTGCTTGAAGCACTAATTGAGCAGCCTCTGGTATTGTCATAAAGAACCTAGTAATATATTTATTAGTAAGTGTAACTGGCCCACCATGTGCTATTTGTTTATTAAATAGGGGTATAACTGACCCATTACTTCCTAATACGTTCCCAAATCTCACTGCTACAAATTGTGTTTTACTTATGCTGTTCATAGATTGTACTATCATTTCACACATTCTTTTAGTAGCACCCATAACATTAGTTGGGTTTACTGCTTTGTCTGTGGATATCATAACGAACCTCTCTGCATTATACTTATGGGCGCAACATGCCACATTGTAAGTACCAAACACGTTGTTTTTTATGGCTTCCATAGGGCTCACTTCCATTAGTGGAACATGTTTATGCGCCGCTGCATGGAAAATTATATTTGGTGAATAAGTTTCAAAGATGCCTTCAAGGCGTCGTACATCTTTAACAGATCCTATCAATACTTTTAAATCTAATTTAGGATATTTATATTGAAGTTCAATTTGCAGATCATAAGCATTATTTTCATATATATCTAATATTATTAATTGCTTTGGATCAAATTTAGTAATTTGACGGCACAATTCAGACCCAATAGAGCCACCACCGCCTGTTACTAATATGACTTTACCAGTAATATAACCTGCTATGCCCTCCATATCAAGTACCACGGCTTTACGGCCCAGTAAGTCTTCAATATCTACTTTTCTAATTTGATTTAATGAAATTTTTCCGTCCATTATTTCATACATGCCTGGAATAATTTCTATCCTACAGTTTGTGACTTTACATATTTCTATAATTTGTTTTTTTTCTTCATCTTCTATGGTTGGAATAGCTATAAGTATAATTTCTATAGCTTTTTCTTTCACTATGGTAGGTATGTCTTTTCTACTTCCAAGAACCTTTACCCCCAAAATGTTGTTCCCTTTTTTGTGATCATCATCATCAATAACAGCTACGGGCCTATATTTACTCTGGTCACTGCTTTTCATTTCTTTAATAACCATAGCTGCAGCAGCTCCTGCACCAATTATCATTACCCTCTTTTTATCACCTTTACTGGCATTCCAATTTAAAATACTTTCGAACCTACCATATACTCTATAGGACATTCTAAACCCACCTATAAAAATAATACTAAAAGCACAGGCTATTACACTTGCACCATAGGCAAAGTTATGTCCAAGAAGTCTAGTTGCTATAATGGTTACAATATTTGCAGTAAGGCAACTACTTATAACTAGCATAAATTCATCTATACTTGCATAACTCCAAAGACTTGCATAAATCCTAAAGAGATAAAAACAAGCTATGTATATAACTGTTATAATTAAAGCTACCGATTTGTAACTGTTGAAATAGAACCCAAAATCCCTATAATTATATCTAAAATAGAAAGCTAACATATATGCCAAGTTTACTAGTACTACATCACTTAGTATTAATATTGGTTTTTCCCATTTTCCTAATGCCTTCATATTAACCACCTCTTATTTAATTTTCCCAAAACACGTAAATTACTATATCCTAGTAGCCCACCAATCTATAATCAATTTAAAGCCTTCATTTCATTTTTAATCATCATCTAGCATGCTGTAATGCTTATTCTATGTATATATATAAATTATATTCATTTTATCTCTTTTCTTAAATGTCATTTAATGAAGTTCAATTCCATTTTAATACATTTATCTTTGTACTCACTGCATTATTAAGTATACCATATTACCTTTAAATAAGTGTTAATATTTTATGAAAGATGTATATTGACAATATATAACTACTTTTTTCGCTATTATGTTTGTTTATACCTTTTGTTAAATATAACCCAATTATACACAACAATCTAGTTATAATCATTACCAATA
>DHIM01000044.1:6736-14014 GCA_002403785.1 Clostridium sp. UBA4746 | reverse complement strand
GATATATATAGTCTATTAATCATTATAAAGTTAGAAAGTTAGAAAGAATTTAATAAAACATTGACATTTATTAAAATTGTGTATAGTATTTATTATGAAATATAAAAACTCCAGCCACTTTTCAAAATTGGTTAGGGGTTTTTTCTAAAGTATACTAATATAAAAAGGCAAATAAGTATATTTGCCATGGAGGTAAAAATGGGTAAGAATCAAAGTGTTAAAGGTAATTTTATCTATAACAATATAGAGAAAATAGGTAAGAATTTTATGTATAAAAACCTTGAGAGAAGCAATTGCTATAATTGTGACTTTTCAAACTCGAATTTTAATTTTGTAAATTTTAGAGGTGCGCATTTTAAATCATGTGTGTTTTTTCAATGTACCTTTAAGTGGGCTGAATTCATTGGGACAAATTTGAAAGGCAGTGATTTCAAAAATACCATATTTGAAAATACTATATTTGATTCTGTGAATTTAGACGGAGTTGATTTTAAAGATGCAGAATTTAATAACACTATATTTCTGTCAACTGATATTACAAAAGCCAAGAATCTTAGTATTAAAAAATCAGATATCAAAATTTTTGATGAAATGCCACAATTTGAAATTAGTGAGGATCTTAAAATAGCTATTCAAAATGCAATGAAAAATAAATATGTAAAAGCTGCAAGGGTTCTTGATACAAAAGATGGTGGGATTAACGGAATAAATTTAATGATATTACTAGAAAATTTTGACGAGGAAACCTTAATTAAAGGATTAAATATTATTAAATCTGAATTGAATTGTGATTTTCACACGTTAAGTTATATAATTAAGTTTTTGAAAAATAATATGTAATTAAGTTTTTATAAAAGATTTTACAATGACGTTAAATGAAGTAAGGAGTACATAAGATGAATGGGCGATCACATCAAAAAATAGCAATGTTATCATATGCTATAGTAGCGACAATACCTATAATTAATTCAATACCAATATTCAGCAATAAATATATACATGTCTCAATGGGAATAAGCCTTGTAGGTCTTGGAACTGCAGCTCTTGCGGGATTAATTGTTGATGCTGATAGTCAAAATAGTAAGATAAGCCACATGAACCCACTTACAGGTACAAGTAATAAAGTAATAAGTAATATAGAAAGATCGTTAAAGTTATTGTTAAGATTATTTTTAGGTGTCGGCCTAGGTTCAATAATTTTGTTGTATTCAAAAACTATTATAGAATTGTTAACAAGGATAAAATATATAGGAGAGTATGCTGAGATATGTACATATTTTATGTCTTTCATTTTTATAGTTTTAGGAGTCACTAATGAAAGGGTTTATAAAAAGATTCCTATAATTGGTTTAGTTTATAAGAAATTATCTATTCCAATAACTAAGGGATCAAATAATTTTAAAAGAATAGCTATGTTTTTAACTTATACTGGTTCTAGCCTAATTTTAGCAATTTACAACTATACTAACTTAAAGGATGTTTTTATTTATCTTATTTGTATTTTGTTAATCTGTATAGCAACATTCCCTCATAGAACATTTTTGCACTCAATTGAAGGAGTTGCTATTTTTACTATTTCAGCTTCATATATATTTAATAAATTAGGCTACGAATATTTAACAGGCTGTTTTTTTGTTGGATATGTAAGTCATATTTATTGGGCTGATACATTTACAAAGGAGGGAGTACCAATACTTTCAATACCAAGGTTTATTGCGGACTTGTTAAAAAGATTAGGCCTCCACAATAACTTTGTTCATATCTTAGAAAGAATAGGTAAGTTTAAACTTAAATTACCACCACATATCACCACAGGCTCAGATACAGGAAATTTATTTGAAGTAATATATCTTATAATATTATTCATAGTAGCAGTATTAGGTTTCAGTGTTTATGGTGGAACCTTTAGAGTAATTTAAATAGACCATTTGCATTTAATAAAGAACTAGGATTAGTAATAAAAAACTAACGCCTAGTTCTTCATTATTTGTATCAGCAATATTAATGATTGAAGCTGCTATAGCAATGTTAAATCTTATATATTAATAAATTGTTGAAATCGTCAATATATTCAATTACTGACTTATTATTTTTTAAGTCTATTTTCAATGTACAAATTTTCTCATCCTTTTGCCACGAAAGATTAATCTCATGTTCAGCGGAAACCAAAACCTTGAATTCACCGTTAAAAGCGGGATATTCATTTCTAAATCGAATAAGTTGTAGCAATCTTTGTACGACTTCCTTTTGCAGTGCCTCATCAATCTCAGTAGTGCTGAAATTATGTCGGTTAATTTCACGACCTTCACCTGTAGTTGCTACTTTTTCATCATCATTTTTCCCAGCTAGCAAACCTACGTAATAAACTTGTGGAATTCCTGGAGCGAAAAATTGGATGGCTCTTGCAGCTAAGTATGCATCATCATCGCAATTAAGAACTGAATAGTAAGAACATCTTATTTGGTGAACATCAAAACCGTCTTTATCTTTATGCTCAGAAGAATAAATTAAACTGAGGTTAGAACCTCTTTCAACACATATATTTACAAGCTTCTTTGCATCATCAGTTGTTACAAGATCATCTAGATCTGGCTTAACAGGAATGCCGTCGTGACAGTCTAGCATAGTAAATTGTTTATGAGGACGAACCTCAAGATACTTGCACAGATTAACGCTTGACTTATTTATTAGAGTATCAAGAATCATATATGGCAATATAAAATCGTATATCCAATTACCATGTTTTGCTAATTTGAACTGTGTTAAATATTGTGCATGAACTTCTGGAAGCAGTTCAATCCCTAAAGAATTTGCCAAACCTGTTATCCAATCTATAAACTTATATATTTCAGGCTCTACAAAAAAACAGCTTGTTCCTAGTTTTTTAATTACATATCCAACTGCATCCAATCGAACTATCTTTATATTTTGCTTGCTAAAATTAACAAGGAAATCTGTTAAAAGTTTTCGAGTTTTTTCTGAATTAATATCAATATCAATCTGCTCAGATGGATTTTCTTTACCAAAAGTTGTCCACACTTTTTCATTGATACCTGTTTTTGCAATTGTAAAGCTAGAAAAAGGCTCTTTTCTACGTAGAAACATCTTTGAAACGTCTTTTTCAACAGGATTACCATCATTCCAAATCTTATCTAATGTAATAAAAAGATCAGCATATTTTGATTTACGTCCATTTTTAAAAAAATCCTGAAAAAATGTAGACTGCTTAGAAATATGGTTTACCATCAGATCCAAAAGGATATCAAAATTTTCACCAATACGTCTAATATCTTCCCAAGAACCAAATGTTGGTTCGATTTCTAAATAAGTTAAAGGTGCAAAACCTCTATCACCAGAAGAAGGAAAGGGTGGAAGAATATGAATTCCCCCTTTAAATATATCAGAAAAATATTCTAGAAGTACATTGTTAAGAGTTTTCAAATCTCCTCCAAGAGAATCAGGATAAGTGATGAGCTGTACTTGATTTTTTACTGTCATATTATAAATCACTCCTATATGTTATAAATATTCTTTATTTCTTCAATAGACGGAAGCTTTACTACTGCACCCATGTACTTGAGCTTATAAGCACTTACTGCAAACCCAAGCTGTAAAGCCATTTTTATGGTATATCCTTTAATAATTGCGGTATAAAACCCTGACCAGAAAGCATCTCCAGCACCAGTTGTATCAACAACTTCTGAGGCTAAAGTATCAAAAGTGATTTTGCATGCTCCATTAGAAACTATAGCTCCGTCACTTCCAAGCGTCATTATTACTAGCTTTGCACCTAATTTTATAAATTTATCAATTTGATTTTCAGGTGTATCCTCACCAAATATTCTATTAGCATCATCCTCTGAAGGCTTTATTATATCAACCTTGCTAATCAACTGTTTTATGTATTCTATTCCATCATGTTCTTTTTCCCATATCATTTCATGATAATTAGGATCAAATCCTATTAGTACGTTATTCTTCTTTGCTTCTATAATTACTTTTTCAATAGTAGTTCTTGAGATTTTTTGAGATATTGGCCAACAAGAAAAATGTATGATTTTACAGTTTTTTAAGGCCGCTTCAATTTCTGGATTATATTTTAAATTATAATCTGCTCTTCTATAAAATATAGGTATAGGTGTTGTTTTGCTCTTAGTTAGAAGTACCATACTAGTAGAAAAATCAACTCTACTAATGTAACTGGTATCTATACAATTATCCTCTAGATGTTGCTTTAAAAAATCTCCCAATCCATCTTTTCCTATTGAAGCTGCTATAGTGGAATTTGCTCCTAACCTTTTTATATTCATGGCAATATTTGCAGGGGAACCACCAAAATATTTAACATAACTATTGCAGTTAAAATTATCACTATAATCCGTGGATATCATGTCTACAAGCAATTCCCCTATTGTAAAGATATCAATATTTTTATTTTCAAACTCAAAAATGTCATTAAAATTTATCATTTTTCGCCTCCTTCAGTTAATATTAAGTTCCTCTGTAAATAAATAGTAACTATTAAAACACTTATATATTAACACTATTATAATCATTTTCTTAATTTATGTTGTTGGTATTAATTACCTATATTATTTTAAAATTAATAAGTAAATATATAAAAATAACAACATTTTAACCATAAGCACCGATTTTGGTATACAATTAAAGATATACTACGGAAAAAGTGAGAGGAGAAATTTTATGAAATTTGTTGCTGATTTACATACCCATACTATAGTTAGTGGCCATGCATATAGTACTTTAATGGAAAATGCAAAATATGCTAGTGAGATAGGTCTTAAGATATTAGGAGCTACAGATCATGGTCCTAATATGCCAGGTGCTCCTGGCCTTTGGTATTTTGGAAATTTTAAGGTACTACCAAAAGAATTGTTCGGTGTTAGAATGCTTTACGGATGTGAAGCTAATATAATTGATTATGAAGGTAATCTTGATATACCTGTTGACATTCAAGAAAATCTTGACAACATGATAGTAAGCATGCATGAGCCTATAATGGACGGTGGAAATAGTGCTGACATAAATACAGCTGCTATTCTAAAAGTTATGGATAATCCTAATGTAACTATTTTAGGACATATAGGAAATCCAAGATTTCCTATACATGAGGAAATAATAGTAGAAAAAGCAAAAGAAAAAAACATCTTAATAGAAATAAATAATAGTTCTTTTGTAACTTCAAGAAAAGGCAGTGACAAAGATTGCACAAAAATAGCGAAACTTTGTAAAGAGTTTGGAGTACAAATCATTGTAAATAGTGATGCTCATTTTTGCTATTCTATAGGTAATTTTGATGTTGCTAAAAAAATGCTTAAAGAAATAAATATGCCTAAAGAATTAATTATCAATACAAATGAACAAAGATTAATATCATTTCTTAAAGAAAAAGGCAAAAATATATAATACAGTATATAAAAAAACAGCAGCTTCACTTAATAAAACTGCTGTTTTTTTTATACCTAATTATTCTAATGTAACATTGTTAAAATTTTTCTATAATATTTTTTTTAATCTCCAGACATAGCTAGTGAAATCACCCTTAAGTTCTGGTACTACCATCCCCCCATACATTAGCTCATCTCCACCATATATTTCGTCTGTACCAATTACGCTATAATTCATCTCTGGGTCTAAGCCTTTAAACTTTAAAACTTTCAATTTCATATTACATTCTGCTAATTTTTTAAAGTAACTTACAACCGCCTCTTCCTTATTTGCTGAAATAAACATCCAAGCAGCATCATTATTTTCAAAAGGACTTATCAATCTATAAAAATCTCCAAATTGAACTATATGCCTGATTTTTTTATAATCATGAATTTGTTTTTTTACAATCTCTTTTTCTTCATCAGTCATTTTAATAATATCTAATTCATATCCAAAATTTCCACCCATTGCAACATTTCCTCTTGTTGTTAGCGGCGTAATCCTATGTAATTGATGATTAGGAACAGCTGACACAT
This sequence comes from Clostridium sp. UBA4746, assembly GCA_002403785.1. Classification (GTDB taxonomy): domain Bacteria; phylum Bacillota; class Clostridia; order Clostridiales; family Clostridiaceae; genus Clostridium_AD. The sequence continues at coordinate 8,027 of DHIM01000044.1, read as the reverse complement.
GGGCCCCCATGGTTATACTTGGATAAACCAAACTAGTACCGTATTGAATTTTTAATCGTTCTATTGCATCAGTATCATCACTTGTCCAAGTTTGAGGCATATAATAAAGCATTCCCGGATCAAACCTTCCACCACCACTGGCACAGCTTTCGAATAGAACCTCTGGAAATTTTGATGTTAATTCTTCCATTACCCTATAGAGACCTAGCATATGTCTGTGTGCGGTTTCTCTTTGTCTATTAGCATCTAATGTAGCCGATCCAACTTCTGACATAAATCTATTCATATCCCATTTTACATATGAAATATTATTAGAATGAAGATTTTCTGATAACATTTTAATTATAGCATCACATACTTCTGTTCTAGAAAAATCTAAAACCAATTGATTTCTTCCAAGTGATCTATCTCTTCCTTTAACATGTATGCACCAATCTGGATGTGCTCTATATAAATCACTATTCTCTGAAATCATTTCTGGTTCAAACCATAATCCAAACTTAAGACCGATTTCATTTATATCATTTGAAAGTTTTTTCAATCCATTTGGTAGCTTTTCTTTATTTACATACCAATCCCCAAGTGAGGTAGTATCATCATTCCTATTACCAAACCAACCATCATCTAAAACAAATAACTCTACCCCGAGTTTCTTAGCTTCTCTAGCAATATTCTTTATACTCTCTTCAGTAAAATCAAAATAAGTTGCTTCCCAATTGTTTATAAGAATTGGTCTTACTTTGTCTCTATAATTTCCTCTACAAAGACGTTTTCTATATAAATCGTGAAAAGTCCGTGACATTTTTCCAAGCCCACTATCGGAATATACCATTACCACCTCAGGTGTTTGGAAATCTTCACCTGGTTTTAAAAGCCAACTAAAATCAAATGGGTTAATGCCAATCTGGACTCTAGCAGTACCATATTGACATACCTCAACATTAGCTAAAAAATTACCACTATACACCAGATTAATTCCGTAAACTTCTCCCTTATCTTCATCTGCATCTTTTCTCATTAAAGCTATAAATGGGTTTTGCTGTGGGCTACTTGCCCCTCTTCTACTTTCAATAGATTGATTTCCACTAACTAAAGCTCTTTTAATAATATTTCTTTCTCTTGACCAAGCACCTGATAATTGTAGTAAATCAAAATCATCATCACTAAAATCCACACTTGCACTTAATGCCCTCAATACCTTTAAATCTTTGGAGCCTGAATTAATAATATTAGAAGATCTTGTAATCACATCATAGTCTTTATAGACTGTATAGCTTAACACTACTAACAC
>DHIM01000044.1:0-6593 GCA_002403785.1 Clostridium sp. UBA4746 | reverse complement strand
ATATAGCTTAACACTACTAACAAACCACTTAATTCATCCTTTAAAGTTATTTCTAAAGTCTCTGCTTCATCTGCTTTTTCTACATACGTGCTGGGTAATCCTTTTAATTTTTTCTTCCCTGAATAAATCTTATGACTTAAATATTTCAAATCTGAAACTGTAGAACCATCTTCAAGTTGAATTTGATATGCTGGTGAACGCAAGTCCGTATTCCCAAATGATGGATATTCCTGTGGTAAAATATCTAAAGAAAAACCATTTACCTTATCCTTTGCAAACATAAATCCATTAAACTGATCACCTTTAAAAGGTTTCAAATAATCTAGTCTAAAATCTCTAATTTTTTTACCCCAATAAATATGTTGCAAATATTTTGATTCAATTATTTGAATTATATAACTTGTGTCTTTTGCTTGCAGGTGAAAAGTTTTGTTTTCTTCAAAATAAGATATTGGCATTTTGTCTTCCTCCTAATAGTTATAGTCTAAAAATTTATTATCACTAATTCTTTGATCCAGTACTAGCAATACCTTTTATAAATTGTTTTTGAAATATAATAAATATTAATAACATTGGCCATATAGCTATCATTGACCCTGCCATAATTTGTTCATAATGAGTCATATATTGTCCTTGAAGTGATGCAAGTCCTGCTGCTAATGGCATCTTGTCCGTTGACATGTTTACAATTAAAGGCCACATAAGATCTTTAAATGCAAATAAACTAGTGAAAATTCCAAGTGCTATTAATCCTGATTTAGCTAATGGCATCATAATTTTAGTGTAAATTTGCCATTTATTGCATCCATCTAATATAGCGGCTTCTTCCAATTCTATAGGTATACCAATAAAAAACTGCCTTAACAAAAATGTACCAAAAGCACTGACAACGCCAGGCATAATTAGAGCTTTTATAGAATTAAGCCATCCAAGTTTTAAAACTATAAGGAACTGTGGAATAATAAATATTTGCGATGGTACCATCATTTGAATAAGTACTAGCATGAAAAAAAAGTTTCTACCTGGAAATTTTAATCTGGCAAATGCATAAGCTGCCATTGAACTAAATATAACAGCAAAAGCAACTCTAGCAACCATCATAATTATAGTATTTAGATAAAACATTCCAAAAGGTAATAACTTAACAACTTCTGTATAATTACTCCATTGAAGGTGCCTTGGGAATATTACAGTTGGTATTTTTGTAGCCTCTGTAAGTGTCTTTAAGGAAGTTAAAAACATCCATATAAATGGTGTTAACATCGATATAGCTCCTATAATTAAAATAATATGAATAATAGGTTTTCTTGATTTTGATTCAACGCTCATGAATTTTACCTCCTAAAATTATTGATAATGAACCCATTTTTTTTGAAGTTTAAGTTGAATTACGGTAATAACTAAAATTATTGCAAGCAAAAGCATTATTATAGCTGAGCCATATCCTTTATCATTCATAATAAATGAATGTTTATAGAATAAATATACTAAAGACTGAGTTGATTCTATTGCTGAATTTGTTCTATCAATCATCATAAATATCAAATCAAATACCTGAAGTGAACCTATCATTGTAGTAACTACAACGAAGAACATCGTTGGCGATATTAATGGTAGTGTAATAGTAAAAAACTGACGAATAGGACCCGCTCCTTCAATTTCTGCAGCCTCATAGAAGGTTGTAGGTATTTCTTGAAGCCCTGCAAGTAAAATTACCATATTATAGCCTAATGTGCTCCAGATGCCTACTGTGATTATACAGAAAAGAGCAAGTTTAGGGTCTGTGAGCCATTTAACTCCATGAATTCCAATCTTAGAAAGAATTAAATTAAAAAAACCATAATCTCCATTATAAAGTATTCTCCAAACCATTGCTATCGCTGCCGGTGCTGAAACCATTGGCAAGAAATATATTGTACGATATATTGTTTTTCCTTTAATATTGGCATTAAGTAATACTGCAACAATTAAAGAAAGGATTATACCTACAGGAACAGAGACTATTGTATATTTGAATGTATTTATAGTTGCATGTATTACAGATTGATCCGTTAACATATTCTTATAATTATCTAAACCTACCCATTGATTATTGCCAAAGTCACCAGTGCTATTAAAGCTTAAATATAATGTTTGAATCATTGGCCATAGATTTAATATTATTAAACCTATAATAGTAGGTGCAATCATAAGATATGCAAAGGCATATTCTTCTTTAAACTTTTTCAAATACCTCGCCTCCTTTTAATTTTTTTCATTATAGCTCCCCATAAACTACCTTAGAATATGACTATAGCAATTAGCAATCCACTTACTAATTGCTATATATTAACAAACTATTTTTCAGTAGCTAAAGCCTCATTCATTTGTTTAGCTAGTTGCTTACAGCCCTCTTCTACTGTAAGTTCTTTTGTCCATACCCTTTTCAATATATCATTTTCATACTCTTTCCATTTAGCCGCTGTCGTTGAAGTTGGGACTAGTACAGCATAACTTAGCATTTCAGGAAAAACCTTTAAATTAAACCCTTTAGAATAATCTATCCAAGGTTGTGCCGTACCTTTAAATGCTGGTATTGCTGCGCCTTTTTCAGCTTGAATAAGATTAGCTTCTTTTGTACCCATAAATTCTAAGAACTTCCAACTTTGCTCTGGATATTTACTTTTAGCTGCAACTGCATTTTGTAATCCATTGTATACCGTCGCTTTTTGCTTACCTTGAGGAATAACTGCTACATCACAATTAGCTTTCACATAGTCATTTGCTTTAAATTCACTAACCATCCATGATCCAAATAAACCCATAGCAACTTTTCCTGATTCAAACATAGCTGCAAAACTTGTATCTGCAAATTGTGCTTGAGTTGGTGAAGATTTATCCTTAAGACTAAAATCTACATCATATTGTATAGCTTCTTTTGTTGCTGCTGAGTCAAAACCTGATTTTTTCTTATCTTTTGAGATAACAGTTCCTTTATTTTGATAAATGAAATTGTAATAACCTTGCTGAGCATCTTCAGGTGCTGCAAAACCATAGACTTCTTTTGAAGAATCTGTTAATTTTTTAGCTACTTCTTGTAACTTCTTCCAATCCCATGTTCCATCTGGATAAGGAATTTTAGCTTTATCAAACATAGCCTTGTTATACCATAAACCTATGGTATCATAATCCTTTGGTAGCCCATAAGTTTTTCCATCTTGAATCGTTGAATCTACAAGTCCTTTTGGAAAATTACTTTCACTTATAACCTTGCTATTTTTTACTTTATCAGTAATATCCATTAACATTCCACTCGAAGCATACTTAACAAAATTATTTGAATGCATCCAGAACACATCTGGAAGAGCTCCACCTGTTGCAGCCGCTTCTAATTTTGTAAAGTATTGATCCCAATTTGTAACTTCAATCTTAACCTTTATATTGGGATTTTTTGCTGTAAAAGCATCAGCTATAGCTCTCATACCTGGTTCTTGATTTTTATCCCAAATTGCATAAGTAATAGTTACAGGTTTACCACTTGTACCGCTGTCGGTCTTAGAACTACTACAACCCGCTAACGAAGTCAACATAACCATAGAAGTAAGTGCAACGGAAATGATTTTTTTCAAGCTTTTTTTCATCTTTTTATCCCCCTCAAATTATATATATATATTGGAACCAAAAGGTTCCCTTTATAAAAAGATTACCGTAATAACCTCTTTAAAAATTCAAATAAAGTAATTATAGATATTGGGGTAACCAATTCCCATGAGCCTCTATAAGTTCATCACACATAGCTACAATCTCATCAATAGAAAGTTCTGATGCTGTATGCGGATCTAGCATTGCTGCTTGATATATATATTCTTTCTTTTTGGTAAGCGCTGCTTCTACAGTAAGCAGTTGAACATTTATATTTGTCATATTAAGTGCTGCACACTGCAGTGGTAAATCGCCAACATAACATGGATGAATTCCTGTTTTATCAACAAGACAAGGAACTTCAACGCAAGCATTCTTAGGTAAATTTGTAATTAATCCAGTATTTAAAACATTTCCTCCAATTTTATATGGCTTGTCCGTTTCCATAGCTTCCAAAATATATGAAGCATATTCATTAGTTCTCTCATGTAAAAGTTCTTTATTATTTACAATTTCTCCTTTAAGATTTTCCCACTTAGCAATTTGTTCAACACAACGCCTTGGATATTCATCAAGTGGTATATTATATCTATCTATTAGTTCTGGATAATTTGATTTAATAAAGTATGGTGTATATTCTGCAGTATGTTCACTGGATTCTGTTACATAATAACCAAATCTTCTCATCATTTCATATCTAACCATATCTTTATGTTTTCCTTCTTTTTCTGCTGCTCTTTTTTTAATTTCAGGATATAAGTCTACCCCTTCCTTTTTAATCTCAAGAAGCCATGCCATATGATTTATGCCTGCAATTTGCCACTCTATATTTTCTGTATCCATTTCAAGACCCTTAAGTAAAGTATCTGTGCACACCTGCACTGAATGACAAAGTCCGATAGTTTTAATCTTTGTTGCCCTTTGCATAACATTAGTTATAATTGACATTGGATTTGAATAATTCAAAAGCCATGCATCTGGACAAACTTCTTCTATATCTCTCGCAATTTCGAGCATTACTGGAATAGTTCTAAGTCCTCTAAAAATACCGCCTATTCCTAAAGTATCACCAATAGTTTGTTTTAAGCCATATTTCTTAGGTATTTCGAAATCTGTAACAGTACAAGGTTTATACCCACCCACTTGTATGGCATTTACAACATAATTTGCACCTCTAAGAGCTTCTTTTCTTTCACTATATGCTTTTATCGTTCCATATCCACCTGCATTTTTATTAATATTTATTAACATTTGTTCTGATTCCTTAAGCCTTATAGGATCTATATCATAAAGAGCTACCTCACATTCCCGCAGTGCTGGTGTAAGTAAACAATCTCCTAATACATTTTTTGCAAATACAGAACTTCCCGCTCCTATAAATGTTATTTTAAGCATAATTACCCCCCTCTATTTTTTGATTTGATATTAAGCATTTGTTATTATATATCACTTTCAAACCCATTGGTTATTGGATATATAACGATTATTTTTGTAAAACTTTGTAACCATTAGCCTTATTATGGACTCTAAATATTTATAAGTAAATGATTACATGTCTACAAAATATGTTATAATGTCCACAGGTTAATTAAAAGGAAGTGATGATATGGAAATATGGTGTGTTGAAAGTGATAATTTTACTAATACCGATTTGAATTTTTATGATTGTGGAGAAGAAGTATGTGCAAATGGATATTTTTTTGGACCTGTAGCTAGAAATCATTTTATTATACACTTTATACTCAGCGGAAAAGGTACTTTTAGGTGTGGGAAAAAGCTATATGCTTTAGAAGCTGGAGATGCATTTCTTATTTGTCCCGATCATATTACTTATTACGAAGCAGATATGGAGGACCCTTGGCATTATATTTGGGTTGGTTTTAACGGAGTAAAGGTGCCAAAAATTATACACAATGCAGGTCTTAGCTATGATAACCCCATATTTTATTATGATACCGACAATTTTTTTAAAGATATGATACAAAAAATGGCCAGCTTCACTAAATTTTGTATAGAAACTGACTTATCTAGATTAGCTTATTTAAATCTATTTCTCTCTAAATTAATTGAAATAGCCCCTAAACCCAATTCAGTTAGCGTTTATGATACAAACATCGAACGGTATGTAAAAAGTGCCATAGATTACATTGAGATTAATTTTTGTTATAACTTAAGTGTAACTAGCTTGGCCGACTATATTGGTATAAGTCGTAAATATTTATGTAGCATCTTTAAAAACATTTTAGGGCAAACACCTATTGAATACATTATAAAAACACGAATGGAAAAAGCATGCCATTTTTTAACAAATCATGATTTATCCATAGCTGAAGTATCTACCTCTGTTGGTTACTCCGATCAATTTGTTTTTTCAAAACAATTTAAAAAAATTATAGGACAATGTCCTTCATATTATAGAAGTAACCATAAATAAATATGTTATAAATAAAACCATAGGTTACCATAATTAATTGTTAACCTATGGTTTAACCTATATATACTTATATCACTTTGCAACCTGATTCTCATCCTGTTTATCATCTTTCAGATCATCAAAGGCCTTTTCCATGGCAACTCCTATATCACCTACAGATTCACCAGGTGCCTTTTCCAAAGTTTGTTTAATTTCATCTCTCTTAATATTTGTATCTTCATCAATGTTCATTGCATTGCTAACAATTACACTTTTTATTTCGTCTAAACATCTTCGAACGAATACTCCCACAAAGGCTCCTCCTATTGCAACACCTAATACTGCAAACACTGCAAAATTGTTTATTGAGTTGCCATTTTGTTTTCTGTGTTTAGATTTAATATTTCTCGTCAATTTGTCTAAATAATTCATAATAATCCTCCTGATCATAATAAGTATTTTTACGATATCTATTATATTGTTTCCCCTTATTATAAAAAAATCCATATTTATCAAAATTATAATGAATACGAATAAATATGCAAATATATACACAGAC
>DHIM01000266.1:7375-10580 GCA_002403785.1 Clostridium sp. UBA4746 | reverse complement strand
TCAATATATTTATCAAGAAGTTTACACCATCCACTTCCTCTCTAAATAATTAAACATATTTACTAGTTCTTATCATTACCTAATATTCACCTATACTAATTAAGTATAGCATATTTTTCCTTAATATTTCTGTATATTTAAATTATAATTAAAAATATATTTATTGTCAACATTTTAAATGTATATGTTTGCATTTCAATTATTTAGATGTTAATTATAACAAATAAAAGAATAAAAGAATAAAAGAATAAATAATTTTATTTGTTATAATTAAAATAAATAATAGTTAATATCCTCATATATAACTTTAAATACTACTCCCAGAGGTACTGCTAGAATCATCCCTAGAATTCCACCAACCTTTCCCCCAATCGTTAATAATAGTATTACTGTTAATGGATGCATACTTATACTTTCTCCAATTATTTTTGGTGACAATATACTTCCTTCGATTTGTTGAAGTGCAAAAAGCCACAATGCCGTATATAAAGCTATTTTTGGAGAGGCTAATAGACCTATAAGAATTATAGGTACAATACCGAATATAGGCCCAAAATATGGAATTATATTAAAAATTCCATTAATCAAAGAGAGTATTAGTGGAAAATCAATTTTCATGAACACTAAAATGAAAAATGTTGCAATTGTTATAATTCCACATAAAATAAGTTGACTTATAATATATCTCCCTAATACCTTGTCAATATCTTCTATTATTTTCTTTACTATATTTCTACTTTCTGGCGGAAAAACTATTAATGTCTTATTAATCATATTTTCGCTATCGCATAAAAAATAATATATTATCAACGGAGAAACCATGTAAGTTAATATATTTTCACCAAGGCCCATGATAGAATCAAATATTTTATTGAATATTACAAGTATTTGTACATTAGCTTTATGATATATAGTATTTATAATACTATTCATAACTTTATTAGTACTTAATACTTTAATTTTTGTATTCGCATTAATTAGATATTTTCCCAAATCATTTATTGCTTTATTTATGTGTAAGCTTTCTCTAAATATCGATGGGATTACCACTACAAAGGTTAATAATATTAAACACAATAACCCGATTATTATTAAAGCGGATGCAGCTTTTTTATTTACTCCCTTTCTAATTAAAAGCATATAAAGTGGTTTTAGTATATAAGACACAGTGAATGAAATAAACACTAAATTTATTAATTGTTTAATTAGAGGTATCTTTATTGCGAAAGATATAATTAGTACAAAAATAACAATGCTTACAATAGTTATAATAAACTTTTTTTTGTTAATTTTTTTCATTGGCTTTTCCCTCTACAAAGAAATTATGTGCCATGCTTTTAAAACAATATTCATCACAACTTGGGATGTATAGAATATTTTCTTCTCCAAGTATAAGTTCATTTATTAACATTATTCTTTTCCCTCTAAGCAAATTTGTAATAAATCCAGAAGAGACTATAACTCCTTTTATTTCAAAAGTATCATATGTAAAAGTAATATCCTCCACCATGCCAAATACATTTCTGCTTTTATCAATTACATCCATGTTAACAAAGCTGTGTAAACATAAATATTCATTTCTCTCCACTTTTTTAACTACCATGTGCTTATTAAAATATACAATGTCTTCTTTTAATACACTTAAATTTTTATGAAAAAATTTATATGGTGATATAACAAACCCAATTACCTTTCCTTTATTAAAATCTATTAGCAAGTCTCTAATAAAGCCGATTTTCTTACCTTCTACACTTACAACATCCATAAATATAAAATCTTTACTTTTAAACATATTATCTCCTAAATGAAAACAACTTAATTATTTTTAGTTGTAGTTATGTTTTCCAAATAGTCTAGTAATTATTACATAAATAAAGATAAATGTTGAAATTATATGTTTTAGATAGTATAGTTGGTCATGAATTTTATTTTAATTTTAATATATTTTTTATTTTATAAAAGGAAGTGGAAAATTTCACAATGAAAAAAATAATTATAAGCATATTGTTAATCTGCAGTTTATTTTTAACTGGATGTAATGTAACAGATTCTAGTACTAATTCTAAAAGCAAGGTTCATAAACCACAAATCAAACCCATTGATATAGTGCAAAACAAAATAAATACTATGAGTTTAGATGAAAAAATCGGACAATTAGTAATTGTTGGATTTGATGGTTATACAATGAATAACAACATAAATAATTTGATTAAAGAAAATAAGGTTGGTGGTGTTATTTTATTTAGCACAAATGTAGATGATTCCAATCAGTTAGTTGCATTAACAAATTCACTAAAAACCAATAATTCTCAAAACAAAATCCCATTATTTATATCTGCAGATGAGGAGGGTGGGCGAGTATCTAGGATGCCAAACGGAATTACAAAACTTCCATCCAATAAATCTATAGGAAAAAGGAATAACGGTAATTTAAGTTACAACATTGGAAAAATAATTGGAGAAGAACTAAAAAGTTTTGGTTTAAATATGGATTTTGCTCCCGTAATAGATATAAATAGTAATATTAATAATCCTGTAATTGGAGATAGAGCATTTGGAAGTACCACTGGAATTGTAAATAAATTAGGAATTAAAACCATGGAAGGTATTCGAGATAACAATATAATTTCTGTTGTAAAACACTTTCCCGGACATGGAGACACTTCGGTTGATTCTCATGTAGGGCTCCCCATAGTAAATAAGGATTTAACAAAACTAAATGATTTTGAACTACTACCTTTTAAAGAAGCTATAAAATACAATGTAGCTGCTATTATGGTCTCACATATCTTACTTAACAAAATAGATGTAAATTCTCCTGCAAGTATGTCAAAAACTATTATAACTGATATCTTAAGAAAATCTTTAAAATTCACCGGAGTAGTAATTACTGATGATATGACTATGGCTGCCATTATAAAATATAATGACATTGGTGATGCTGCGGTTAAATCTTTTAACGCTGGCAGTGACATTATCTTAGTATGTCACGAATACGACAATGAAATAAAAGTAATTAATTCGCTTAAAAATGCTGTAAAAAATAAAGTGATACCGGAAAATAGGCTAGATGAGAGCGTATATAGAATACTAAAACTCAAAGAAAAATATAATCTTAATAATAATACAAGAAGCTTAATAGATATTAGTCAATTAAACAATAAAATTGAGGCCGTATTAAAAAAGTAAATCAAAAATAAACTAC
>DHIM01000266.1:618-7191 GCA_002403785.1 Clostridium sp. UBA4746 | reverse complement strand
GTAGTTTATTTTTGATTTACTTTAAATTACTCTTCCAAAGTTCAAGTTTTTGAGATTCTCTGTAATTATTTATTGCGTTATGTATAGTTTGTTCTGCAAGAACAGAACAATGCTCTTTAAGTGCTGGCAATCCCTCTAAAGCTTCAATAACAGATTTATTAGTTAACTTCCATGCCTCTTCTAATGTTTTTCCCTTTATAAGTTCTGTGGCTATACTAGACGAAGCAATAGCCGAACCACAACCAAAGGCCTTAAACTTAACACCAGTTATTATATTATTTTCCACTTTAATATAAATCTTCATTATATCACCGCATTTAGGGTCTCCTGCTTCTCCAATACCATTAGCATCACTTAATACTCCCATATTCCTTGGGCTATAAAAATGTTCCATAACCTTATCACTATACATCATAATTTTGCTCCTTTCTTTTATAATAAAACAGTTTATAATTTAACTGTTTTATTATGTTAAATATTACTCCTCATAAATACAGAGGAATACCTAGTCTTTAACTAGATATCCCTCTGCCTAAATAATCTACCAAAGTAGCTTTATTATATTACATTTATAAGATTTTCTCAATAATTCCACCACCAACAACTAAGTTTTCTAAATAGAAAACCACTGATTGCCCCTTGGTTATAGCCCTTTGTTTTTCATCAAAAATAACCTTTACTCTATTATTTTCTATAGGAATTAAAGTGGCTAATTGAGGTTTTGCAGAATATCTAATCTTAGCTGTAATTCTTAAACTTGTGGTAAGTTCATCAAAGAGAATAAAATTTAACTCCTTCGCAATGAGTTCAGTTTTAAAAATTTCCTCTTCGCCTCCTATTACCACTTGGTTAGTTAGAGGGTTTATATCATTAACGAAAATAGGCTTGCCTACTGCTATACCTAATCCTTTTCGCTGTCCTATAGTGTAGTAGACTATTCCTTTGTGTATTCCCATAACTTTTCCTTGCTTATCAACAAACTTTCCTGGCTTTATGTCCCTACCACTATATTTCTTTATATAAGCTCCATGGTCGTTATCGGGTATAAAACAAATTTCTTGACTGTCCCTTTTCTTATAAACTTTTAGTCCAATTCGCTCCGCTATTTTACGTATTTCAGGTTTTGAATAATCCCCACAGGGCATTAAAGTGTGACTTAGTTGCTCTTGAGTTAAGGTATACAAAGCATAAGTTTGATCCTTTTTATCATCTTCTGATTTTTTAAGTACATATCTGTCATCGCATTTTTCAATTTTAGCATAATGTCCCGTGGCTATATAATCAGCCCCAAGCGCCTTGGCTTTTCTTAGAAATTCTTTGAATTTAATAGTCTTATTACAAACAATACATGGATTAGGAGTTCTGCCTTCCATATATTCGTCAACAAAGTTATCAATAACATTTGTCTTAAAAACATCTTTAAAATTCATAACATAAAAGGGTATATCTAATACATCTGCAACGCGCCTTGCGTCATTTGCGGCTGAAATAGAACAACATCCGCCTTCATTTTCTTCATAATCAGGATTATCTGGGGAGAGCTTCATCATAATTCCTATAACTTCATAACCTTTCTCTTTCAAAAGATATGCAGCTACAGAGCTATCTACTCCACCACTCATTCCAATAACTACTTTTTTCTTCATTTTATATCACCTATTCTTCGTGTTTTTCACCATGTTCATCGTCATGTTCTTTATAATTCCATACTTCTAGTCCTGCTTTAGTTCTGTAATCGTTGATTGCTAAGTGAATAGCTTCTTCAGCGAGTACCGAGCAATGCATTTTTATTGCTGGAAGTCCATCTAAGGCTTCAGCTACAGCTAAATTTGTTAACGTCCATGCATCATCTATAGATTTACCCTTAATGAGCTCTGTCGCCATACTCGAGGAAGCAATCGCTGATCCACAACCAAAAGTTTTAAATTTTGCATCTACTACTATATTATCTTCTACTTTTAAATAAACTTTCATAATATCACCACATTTAGCATTACCAACTTCACCAATTCCACTTGCATCTGGAATCTCGCCTACATTTCTTGGATTTGTAAAATGGTCCATAACTTTTTCACTATATATCATAATTATTTTTCCCCTTTCTTTAAGAAGTCATCCCATAGTGGTGACATATCCCTTAATCTTTTAATAACCTTTGGAACTGTTTCTAACACAAAATCTACTTCTTCCTCAGTGGTAGCATCACCTAAAGTTAATCTTACAGATCCATGAGCTATCTCATGAATAAGACCTATAGCAAGAAGTACGTGAGAGGGATCTAAAGAACCAGATGTACATGCACTTCCGCTTGAGGCTGCAATACCATTTGCATCGAGCATTAATAATATAGATTCACCTTCAACAAACCTAAAGCATGTATTAGAATTCCCGGGAAGTCTTTTTTCTCCTCTTGGTCCATTAAGCCTTGTGTAAGGTACTTTTAATAATCCATTCATAAGTTTATCTCGTAGATAAACTAGTTTTTTATTATTTTCTTCCATGTTCTCAACAGCTAGCTCAAGAGCTTTACCAATTCCAACTATACCAGCAACATTTTCTGTACCTGCTCGTCTATTTCTTTCTTGTCCTCCACCATGTATTAAATTATCTATTTTAATGCCTTTTTTTACATATAATGCTCCTATACCCTTTGGTCCATAGAATTTATGTCCAGATAGAGATAATAAATCTATGTTCATTTCTTTTACATCCACTGGGATATGTCCTACAGCTTGAACTGCATCAGTATGGAAAATTATTTTTTTACTTCTACATAATGCCCCTATTTCTTTTATTGGCTCTATTGTTCCAATTTCATTGTTCGCAAACATTACTGATACTAAAATAGTTTTGTCTGTAATTGCATTTTCCAAATCTTTAATACTAATAAATCCATATTCATCAACTGGTAAATATGTAATATCAAAACCATTTTTAGCTAAATACTCGCAAGTATGAAGTACAGCATGATGTTCAATAACTGTTGTTATAATATGATTTCCCTTTTTCTTATAAGCAGAAGCTATTCCCTTTATAGCCCAATTATCTGATTCTGAACCTCCATTAGTAAAAAAGATTTCATTTGAATCAGCATTTATTGCTTTCGCAACCTTGTCTCGTCCAATATCAATTGACTTTTTAGTTTCTCTTGCTAGAGAATATATTGAAGAAGGATTTCCAAAATATGTTGTAAAATAAGGAAGCATTTCTTCCAAAACTTCTTTCTTAGTATATGTGGTTGCAGCATGGTCCATGTAAATTGATTTATTCATTATTTTTCACTCCTTTAATTAGTGTCATTTCATTATAATCAGATACAATATCTTTTAAATTTATTGAGGTAGTCACACTATCTATACTATTTTTTATTTTCTTCCATAATGGTCTAGTAGCACAACAATCAATATTAGTGCATTCTTCGTCTTCAAGACAGTTAGAAATTTCTATTGGTCCTTCTAAAACATTAATAATATCATATATGGTTATTTCCTCTGGTGGTCTATTAAGTATATAACCACCCTGAGATCCTCTTACACTTTTAATAAGTTTAGCCTTTCGAAGTGATGAGAATAATTGTTCTAAATAATATTCAGAAATACTTTGTCTTTCTGATATACATTTTATAGATACAGGTCGTTCTCCATAATTTATTGCCAGGTCTACCATAGCTTTAACCCCATATCTTCCCTTCGTAGATAATTTCATATACTCACTCCTTTATCATCACCTGCGTAGCTATTCATCACCTGCGGTGCTGCATATTAACGACTTCAGAAGAAGATTTACACTCCTACTGAAGTTTCACTTTAGCTAAGTATGTAATCCCTACTTTTATAACAGAGGGGACTTTCCTTCTGAAATGTCGTTAAAGTAGAGTGTTTTACTATACTTTCTAAATTCATAATATCAAACCCTAGTAATCTTGTCAACTATAAATAATTAAAATTTCTTTTATTATCTCCAAATATAATCCATTTTTTTTGATTATACGTCAATAATCAGCCTATACATCCGTAATGCTCCACATTATATATTCAGTAAAATTTTAGAGGTAACGTACTCACTAATACATATTCATCCTTGTAGTATTCAATTATTTATAGTATAATTTAAAAAACGCTCTAGAGGATTAACACCCACGTAGGTACGCCACTTACGTCGGGTTTTTTATGTTTTTATAGGAGGTATTAAAAATGAAAAATGAGATTGTAAAACCATCAATTCTACCTGGATTTATGGAATTACTGCCAGCAGATCAAATTCAGTTCAACAAATTATCAGATACTATAAGAAAAACATATGAAAGCTTTGGCTTTATGCCCATAGATACACCAGTGATAGAAAAATCTGAAATTCTGCTCGCAAAAGGTGGGGGAGAAACTGAAAAGCAAATTTATAGATTTTCAAAAGGTAATAATGATTTATCCCTTAGGTTTGATTTAACTGTTCCACTCGCACGGTATGTGGCTCAGAATTATAATTCATTAATTTTCCCTTTTAGAAGATACCAAATTGGTAAGGTTTATAGAGGAGAGAGAAATCAAAAAGGGCGTTTTCGTGAATTTTACCAATGCGATATTGATATTGTTGGTAACAATAGTTTAAGCATTTTAAATGATGCTGAAATACCTAGTATTATTTATTCAATCTTCAACAATCTTGGTTTCGAAGATTTCACCATAAAAATAAATAATAGAAAACTTTTAAATGGTTTTTTTGAATCTTTAGAAATAGACGATAAATCTGACGTTTTAAGAATTATTGATAAGATAGATAAAATTGGTGTATTAACTGCAACAAATGAACTATTAAGTAGTGGCTTAAGTAATGAAGTTGTAGAAAAAATTCTTGAATTCATTAATATAACTGGAAGTAATCAAGATATTTTATTATTATTAACGAATTTAAACATTTCTAATGAAAGTTTTAAAGAGGGCATATGCGAGCTTTCAACAGTCACTAAATATGTAAAGTTGTTTGGAGTCCCTGAGGATAATATTAAAATAGATTTAAAAATATCTAGAGGTCTTGATTATTACACAGGAACAGTTTATGAAACATTTTTAAATGAGTATCCATCTATTGGTTCTGTTTGTTCAGGTGGACGATATGATAATTTAGCAGAGTATTATACAAAACAAAAGTTACCTGGAGTAGGAATTTCAATTGGCCTTACACGTTTATTCTATCAGTTGAATGAAGTCGGATTCTTTGATAATGATACTAAAACCTGTATAACAAAGGTACTAATAATACCATTAAATAATAATAATAATATTGATTATGGAATATCCTTTGCAAATACTTTAAGAGATAAGGGCATGATTACAGAAATATACCTTGAGGACGCTAAAATAGTAAAGAAACTTGGGTATGCTAATAAATTAAGTATTCCTTTTGCAATTTTAATAGGTGATGAAGAAGTACAAAATAAAACAGTAACAATAAAAAATATGGTAACTGGCGAGCAGACAACTGTTGACTCAAGCATTGCTTATAAAATAGTTAATGTATAAAAAAAATCAAACAAAAATATGATTATTTTTTAATCACCTTTTCCTCGTAAAATTAATACTATATACTGTGATAATTTTACGAGGAGGAGTATCATGTCAATTAAAGATAATAGTACAAGCTACAGAAATCTGCTACTTGGCGTAAATAAAAAGGTACCACTTATATCTGGAAAGTATGTTACTGCAATTAATTTTGATAATGCAGCAACTACACCACCTTTTAAGTCTGTTATGGAAGATATTATTGATTTTGCTCCTTGGTATTCCTCCATTCATCGTGGTGAAGGATATAAGTCTCAACTAACTACCAAATTATATGAGGATTCTAGAATTATTCTAAGAAAATTTGTTAATGCTAATTCTAGTAATACAGTAATTTATGTTAAAAATTCTACAGAAGCTTTTAACAAACTTTCTAACCTATTGTTTGATCCCTATAAAAAAAATGTTATATTAACAACAGATATGGAGCATCACTCAAACGACCTGCCTTGGAGAGATAAATTTACTGTTGATTATATATCTATAGATGAATCTGGAATGTTGTCAATAGATGATTTAGAATCTAAACTAAATAAATATAGTAATTATATAAGACTAGTCACAATTACAGGTGCTTCAAACATTACAGGCTATAAAAACAAGATTTATGATATAGCTAAGTTAGTTCACAAATTTGGCTCAAAATTACTTGTTGATGGTGCACAATTAATACCTCATGCTCCTTTTATAATGAGTAATGAGAATTCAGAATATAATATAGATTTTTTAATTTTCTCTGCTCATAAAATGTATGCTCCTTTTGGAATTGGAGTATTAATAGGACCTAAAAGTATATTAGATAAATGTGAACCTGATATGGTAGGTGGTGGAACAGTAGATATTGTTACTCACGATTTTATAAAGTGGAATAACTCCCCTGAGAAACATGAGGCTGGTTCCCCCAATGTTATAGGGTCGATTGCTCTAGTATCAGCTATTAAAACACTAAATAAGATTGGCATGAATAATGTGGAACACATTGAAAAAAATTTGACTACCTATGCCTTATCTCAAC
>DHIM01000266.1:0-471 GCA_002403785.1 Clostridium sp. UBA4746 | reverse complement strand
ACTACCTATGCCTTATCTCAAATGCGAAATATTCCAAACTTGAAAATCTATTGTGACACTTCTAAAAGCGCTGACAGGGTTAGTATAATTCCCTTTAATATTTATGGTATTCAACATGAGTTGGTTGCAAAAATTCTTTCCTATGAATGGGGTATTTCTGTAAGGAGTGGGTGTTTTTGCGCTCAGCCCTACATTGTTAAGCTATTAAATATCTCTAGTGACTTTTTAAGTAAGCGAATAAATAATCCTGATTTATACCATCCTGGAATGGTTAGAATTAGTTTTGGACTATATAATACCTACTCAGAAATTGATATATTAGCTTATGCCTTAAATAAAATCTCATTAAAAAGGGACTATTATATACGTAAATATGAAAACATGAAAAAAACACTTTTTGATGTATAATATATGCATTATTTACGTGAAAAAAAAATAGTACACTAACTGATTATTTATACTATAATAAAG
>DHIM01000008.1 GCA_002403785.1 Clostridium sp. UBA4746 | reverse complement strand
TTGTATTATACCTATTAAATGTAACTCTAACTTAATTAAAATATTATATTATAGAAGGAGAGAGAAATAATGAAAAAAGCTGAAGCAAAAATATATTATTTATTCCATAGTGGGTTTGCTATTAAAACTAAAAACCATTTTTTAATATTTGATTATTATAAAGAGCCTAAAAATAATGAGGGCACTTATCCGAAGGCATTGGTTTTATCACCTGAAAATATTAAAGAGATGGAGAATATTTATGTGTTTTCATCACATAGTCATGAGGATCATTTTAATTCTGAAATTTTGGATTGGCAGAATTATAATAGTAAAATTCAATATATACTTAGCAGTGATATAAAAGTAGATAAAAATAAGGCAAACTATTGCTTTATAGAAGAAGGTCAAGAAAAACTAGTTGATGATGTTTATATAAAAGCTTATGGTTCAACAGACATTGGAATATCTTTTCTAGTAAAAGTAGATGGATTAACTATATTTCATGCTGGAGATCTTAATTGGTGGCACTGGAAAGAGGATAGCAGTGAGGAACAAAATACATCTGAGTTAGTATTTAAAGATCATATTGAAAAGTTAAAAGAAGAAAAATACATTGATATAGCATTTTTCCCAGTAGATCCAAGACTCGAAGAATTTTATTATATTGGCGGCGAGTATTTTGGTAAAAAAATCCATCCAAATTTACTTATACCTATGCATTTTGGTAATGATGTGTTTATTACTAAAAGATTTGCTAATAGAATGAGAGAAATCAATATAAAAGTAGTTGAAATTACTCATAATGGGCAAGAAATAATATATTAAAAATATATTTTATTTATTTGGATAAATATAGTCATTTATGTCTATAATTTAAATAACCAAATAAAAAAGCATCACATGCAATATTTTTTAGTCCCCCTAAATTAATATTGCATGTGGTGCTTTTTATATGAAAATAAATTCGTGAAATTAGTAAAAGTTATAAGTTAGAGTAATATTTATATTTACATGATATAATAATTGTGATAACTTTATTGGGATAAAGTAGAAATTGGGAAGTAGGAAGTAGGAATTAGGATGCATATTATGAGACGAGAAACTAAAAATGAAAATATTTTAAATTATATTTACATTATTATTG
This sequence comes from Clostridium sp. UBA4746, assembly GCA_002403785.1. Taxonomy (GTDB): domain Bacteria; phylum Bacillota; class Clostridia; order Clostridiales; family Clostridiaceae; genus Clostridium_AD. Next base: position 1,519 of record DHIM01000008.1, on the reverse strand, counting down.
GAACTACAATACTTGCAGCAGGTGTAAATATGTTTTTTGCAAAATTAAAATTAGTAACAGGTGGGGTATCAGGTCTTGCTATTGTTATTGAATATATTACAAACAAGAATTATGGTATTGATATACCTTTGTGGTTTACAAATATTGCAGTAAACATACCACTACTTGCAATTGCTATAAAGCTTAAGGGGAGAGAATTTGTAGGTAAATCTTTGTTTGCAGCAGCATATCTATCTTTCGCATTATTTTATACAAATTTTATTCCTGCCCCAAAGGTAGATTTATTGCTTGCTAGTATTTTTGGTGGGATATTTGTTGGTACAGGCTTAGGCCTTGTATTAAGAGCATCGGCTAGTACTGGTGGAACTGATTTAGCAGCGAATATTATAAAAGTTTATTTAAAAAATGTGCCCATAGCAAAAATAATATTAGTAATTGATTCGAGCATTGTATTATTAGGTGCTTTTGTATTTGGAGCTCAAAAAGCTATGTATGCGCTTATATCAATATATATAGTGGCTAAGGTTATAGATAGTATACTTGAGGGAATAAATTTTTCGAAAGCAGTGTTTATTATATCAGATTGTTCCAGTGAAATAGCGGAAGTATTAATGAAGGATTTAAATAGAGGGGTTACAGGAATACATGCTACAGGTATGTATACAAAAAGTGAGAAACAGGTGTTGTTTGTAGTAGTTGGTAAAGATGAAATAGTGCCTCTTCAAAAAATGGTTAAAGAAATAGACGTTAAGGCATTTATTACTGTTGCAGATGTGAGAGAAGTATTAGGGGAAGGATTTACAGAATAAAATGATCACAACAAAATTTAAATAAAAATAAAAATAGGTAACATTTCCAAAGTATATTTCTAAGTCTTCATGCACAGACTAGATTTAGAAGGGAAGTGATTATACATGAATGAAAGATTGAATAGCAAACCAATTACATTTGATCATCCAGAAAAACTTACTGATGGAATATCTTTAGTAGAAGGTGATGTTACAGCAAAAACATTCATTAACGAAGTTGATGGAAAGGTAAAAGCTAACATTGTTATTGAAAATAAGGTTACTGGAGAAATAGCTAAAAGAGATGCAGTTATTGGTGAAATAATTGAACAAGATGTAGATGAAGATGAAATTGACGACGAAGAATAATTATATTTTTATTTAATAGTATTGTGTTATAAGATTTATTCTAAGAGAAATATTTGAAACAACTATTAGTTCTATATTTTACCCTATAGAGTAGACAATGAAAAAGTCGACTCTATAGGGTGTTTTTAATTATTTTAGTTGTTTTAAAATTTAAATTCATTAAAATACAATATTGTAATTCGATTATTATAATAGATTGTATTTCATATTTGACAATTATTATTAAAAATATTATAATTTAATTGAATATAAAAATTAATTAGTGTATATACTAATTATCATATCATTTAGATATAAAGACTGTGACGAGAAGAGTAGGTATAAAATGTAGTCAAAGCGAATTGGTGATGGTGCAAGACGAA
>DHIM01000110.1:874-3033 GCA_002403785.1 Clostridium sp. UBA4746 | reverse complement strand
ATCTGAATCCAAACCTATTCAAATTACGTACTATAGCTTATTTATGTAATGGTAGGAATTTAATATGTTGAATGAGGAATACTCGCTATGTTATGCAGAAATGCAGGATATAGATTCTTGGATTAAAATGATTAAAATTGTTAGAGATAATTTCCCAGGATTAGAAACAACTGAAAAAATGGATAGTTATAGGCAAACTGTGATTAAAAATATAAAAAGAGAAACAGCACTTTGTATAAAATATGATAATAAGATTGTTGGTGTTATGATATTTTCTTATCATTCGAAATGTCTTTCTTGTATGGCAGTTCACCCTAACCATCGTAGAAAAGGAATTGCGTCTGCAATGATAGAGAAAATGATTTCATTATTTCCTAATGATGTGGATATATCAGTTACAACATTTAGAAAAGATGATATAAAAGGCATTGCTCCAAGACCATTATATGAAAAATATGGATTTGAGGAAGATGTGCTTGTAATTGAGTTTGAATATCCTAATCAGAAATTTATTTTACACAGAAAATTGGCATAATCTTTTACACCTATTAGTTCATATTCTTCTTTTACGTTGAATATATTCTGAAAATACAATTTAGTCAACATTGTATTTTATTAGTTAGTAAAAAGGGGGTATAGTATGGATGATTATATTCGTTATGCAAATATAAACGATTCTAAAATATTAGGAGACATTCATTCGCAATCATGGAAAATGGCTTATAAAAAGATTATTCCAGATTTAATACTTGATAATATGAGTGCTGAAAAAAGGGAAAAATACTTTTATAAAGCGTTATCTGAAAAATTGGAAGAAGATGTTCTGATATTTAAGCAAAATAACCCAGTTGGATTTATGACTTTAGGAAAATGTAGAGATGAGGATTATGATAGTTCTTGGGGAGAGATATGTGGAATATACTTATTACCGACTTATTGGAATCAGGGAATAGGTACTGAATTAATTAAATGGGGAATAAATGAATTGAAAAATAAAGCATTTACAAAAATTTCTCTTTGGGTGCTTGAAGAAAATACTAATGCCCGAAAATTTTATGAAAAAATAGGATTTCAACATGATGGAATAATTAAAGTATTAAATATTGGAAAAGAATTAAATGAATATCGTTATATAAAAAATATATTCTAAATTGTACAACAAAACAGAAATTATCTTGAATGGTTTTTAATTTTCATCATTATCTTGAAATTAAGATTAGAATTATAAAACCATTAATGATTAGTCAGTAACTCCTTAGAATAATTTCTGAGGGGCTACTGTTTGTGTGATTCCAAAGTAATACAAAAGTATTACAAAAATGTTTTAGACTTATGTGTTATAGCCAAAGAATGTTAAGCAGATAGTTAATGTTCTTTATGAAAAACCATTTAACATAATAAAGGGTTGACCTGAATGTTTATGTATTTTAATTATAAAAAGTTCATTAAAGATAAAAGCAACTTATGGTTGACAAAAATGTTATGTTTAATTGGTAGCAATATGGGTGCTTTATTAGTAGACTTATTTAGGGGTGATTAAAAATGAGTTTTAAGGAACAATTGCAGATGCTTAGAAAAGGAAAAGGATTATCGCAAGAAAAATTAGCTGAAATGCTAGGTATATCAAGACAGGCAGTTGCAAAGTGGGAAGTTGGGCATTCATACCCTGACATTGCAAGATTAATTGCATTAAGTGATTTTTTTAAAGTAAGTATTGATAAATTAGTTAATGATTATGAAGAAAATTGCCGTTTATGTATAGAAGAAAATAAAGTTGATTTTATAAATGAAAAAACAATAGAATTTTTGCGTATAGCCAAAAGATCTACATACACAGGAAAGAACTCTGAAATTCAATCTTCAAGACCTAATTCACATGATTTAGAGTATGCAGAAGGAAATCTAAAATATATTGATACCTATTTGGGAGGAGAGCAATTTGCAGGAGAAGAAGCCTTATGGAAGGATGATATTCCATTTTGGTCAATGAATTATACAGGCAGAATTATAGGAGAAGGATTTTCAGGAAACTTTTTAAAAGAAGCATTAAGTTTAGTACCAAAAGAAAATCCATATCGTGGACCTATGGTATATCAAAATGGACAATATAAATATCATTGCATTGTTAATGGAGAATTTAAATGGTTTCAAGGATATGA
>DHIM01000110.1:469-664 GCA_002403785.1 Clostridium sp. UBA4746 | reverse complement strand
TAGTTGAATTAATTTTAATATAGGAGAATGTATAATGATTTTATGTAGAAATGATAAATGTTGGTGTGGAAGTGGACTAAAATATAAGTATTGCCATTTGGACTTTGATAAAAAACTAGAAACCCTGAAGAAACAAGGATGCATAGTTCCAACAAGAAATCTTATTAAAAATAAAGAGCAAATTGAAGGAATAAG
>DHIM01000110.1:0-224 GCA_002403785.1 Clostridium sp. UBA4746 | reverse complement strand
TAGCTTATGAATATACAACATCTCACGGTGGAATTCCAGCTACTCTTAACTATGATGGATTTCCAAAAAGTATTTGTACATCAATCAATGATGAGGTGTGTCACGGAATACCGAGTAAAGATGTAGTACTTAAAAATGGTGATATCATAAATGTTGATGCAACTACTATACTTAATGGATATTATTCAGATGCATCAAGAATGTTTATGATTGGAGAAGTAAGT
>DHIM01000055.1 GCA_002403785.1 Clostridium sp. UBA4746 | reverse complement strand
GGGCATTTTTTAACACATAGTAATTATAATAATAAATCAATTTCTTATTGACAAAGTTATAAATTAAACATAATATCTTTTTATTAGCTATAATATAAGCCTTAATTAATAAAATCCATTTTAAGATGTATAATGTTTATATACATAATCATTAAAGAAGAGGTTACTAATATGAGAAAAGAATATATAAGTTATATAAATGATTTACCTATAAGTATTTCACTTGAGAATATAAAAGATTATCCCATACATTGGCATAATTCTATAGAGATTATTTTTGTGCTTGAGGGTAATATTAATGTACTTATAGAGTCAGGTAATTATGAGGTTTACGCGCGTGAGCTTGAAATTATAAATTGTGATGAGGCCCACAGGATTTATTCAAAAGAGAAAAATAAGGTTTTAATTTTTCACCTAGACCCTGCGTTTTTCGAAAAGTATTATGATGATATGAAAAATATTTATTTTTATACAAACTCCAGTGAAGAAGGTGCACAGCAAGAAGAAAAATATGATGTACTGAGAAAATATTTATCTATTCTAGCTTGTGAAGTAATACAAAAAAACGAAAATTTTGATGATCAAATAGAGTCCGTTTTAGTAAAGCTATTGTTCCATTTGATTAATAATTTTCACTATCTTACTTATGATGAGAAAGATCTAAAAGAAAATGTAATTCAATTTCAAAGGTATCATAGAATTATCAAATACATCTATAATAACTACATGAATAAAATTAGTTTACAAGATATAGCGAACCTTGAATATTTAAGCTCTTATTATTTATGTCATCAAATAAAAGACATGTCTGGAACTAATTTTAAAGAATTAGTAAATAATGTACGCGTAGACGAATCTGTTAAACTTCTATTAGATACAGACAAAACTATATCTGATATTTCTCTAGATGTGGGTTTTTCTCATGCTAGATATTATAACAAGAGTTTTAAAGACCACTATAAATGCACACCACTACAATTCAGAAAAAAATATTATATACCTGAAGAACTACTTGATAGCTTTAAAAATATACAAATCTATGATTTATCTGAATCACTGCAGTATTTATCTTACTATTTAGACGACTATGATAGATTCAACTATACAAACAAGATTATAAAACTCCAAACAGATTTAACATTTCAAAGTACAGAATTACAGCATAAATGGAAATCAAAAATAAATTTAGGTCAAGCAAAAGAACTTATAAAAGCACGGGAACAGGGATATTTAAGATCCATTCAAGAGGCTATAGGATTCGAAAATGGTATAGTTCAAAATCTATTTGGAAAAGAAATGAAAATATATTTTAATGAAAATGTTAATTTCTTAAACTGGAATGAAGTTGAGAAACTTTTAGAATTTTTAATGGATATATCCCTTACTCCATTAATAATTTTAAATCAGATATTTAATGACAAAACTTCTTTCATAAAACTTTTAGAAAGTTTTATACAATATTTTGCTGATATATATGGTATTGAGATAGTAAAGCTCTGGAAATTCCAATCATCAGAGGATTTATCTATAGAGTACATAAATATTACGCGAGAAATATTTGAAAAATATAAATTACAGAGTTTAATAGAACATCCTTTTAATGTTCCACCAGCCATAAATACTATTTATGATTCTTCCTATATGCTTCCATACATTATCCATAATTTTATTAATGACACTAGTAGTTTGCTTACCCTAAAAGCTTTTGATACTGTAGAGGAAAACTCAATATTAAATAACGAATTATTTTTTGGTTCCCCAGGCTTACTTACCTTAGATGGAATAAAAAAAGCTTCCTACTATGCCTACTATTTATTATCAAAGCTAGGGAATGAAGTTATAGACCAAGGTGATGGATACATTATCACGAGGCAAGAAGAAGATATCCAAGTTTTACTTTATAGTTACAGTGATGAACTTAATACCTTAATTAAGCTGGAAGATTTATCTAAAGGTAAAGGTAGTAAAAATATTACTGAGAGAAAAATATCCTTATCTATTAAAAATTTAGTTCATGACTATAAAGTCATTAAATATGAAATTGGAGAAAAAGTTGGCTCAGCTTACGATATCTGGTTACGCATGGGTAAACCAAAACGACTTGGTTATGATGAATGGAAAATTCTAACTAAAATATCTGCTCCTAATATTTCTTTATCTTATGCTAAAAAAACGGCAGTATACAATGACATAATAAAAATAGAAGGCTACGGTTCTACCTTAATAGTTCTTCAAGAAGTACAAAAGCACCTGTTTTAGGGTGTTTTTTTGTTATTCAAACAAATTGCTTTCTCACATGTTAGCAACTTTGTACTTTTTATTTAGCAAGTGTGTGAATGCTAATAATTTCATAATGAAGTAGAATAATACTATAGAAACAAAAATTTTCAAGGAGAAGTGGATTTCATGACTATGAGTAATGTCACAGAAAGTAATAGAATGTTTGGTGAAGAAAAAATTGGAAAACTATTATTAAAATTTTCCGTTCCAGCAATAATTTCTTTAATGGTAGCAGAAATGTACAACATGGTGGATTCTATGTTTTTAGGGCAGGCCATAGGGGCTAATGCTATCGGAGCTTTAACCATAGCATTTCCAATTCAGAGACTTTTTTTTGCTATATCTATGCTAATAGCTATAGGTGCTTCAACCTCTGTTTCAAGAAGCTGTGGAGACAAAGATTTTGAAAGTTTAAAAACTATTATACCTAATGCTATTATTCTCATGTTTATTATAGTATCTGTTGTCGGTATTGTAATTTTTATTTTTGAAGATCAAATTTTACTTAGTCTAGGTGCATCTGTAAATACATTCCCTCTTGCAAAAGACTATGTAAGCATAATATTAATAGGTGTACTGTTTCAATCTTTTACAGTTATTGCTTCTTATATTATAACTGCTTTCGGAGACACAAAAATAGTATTATTAAGTACTTCTATCGGAGCAATATTCAATGTAATTATAAATTATTTCCTTGTAAATATATATTCATATGGGGTAAAAGGAGCTGCTATCGCAACGGTTATATCTCAAATAATTGCTTTTATGTATGTTCTTATTGTATTTATAAAATTAAAAATTTGCTTAAAATTTTCTTTTAAATTAACTCTTAACAAAGCTGTATCTATTGGAATAATATGTGTTGGCTTTTCAACCTTTATAGTAGAAATATCCGATGCAGTAGTCGCCGCTATATTAAACAATCTACTATTCTCATACGGTGGAGACTTAGCTATAGTAATTGTTGGTTTAACTACTAGGGTTTCAATGTTTTTATTTATGACTATCATGGGCATAAGTTCAGCTATGCAACCTATAGCCGCCTATAATTATGGCGCCGGAAATTATACAAGATTAAAAGAAGTCGTTAAAACATCTTTAATTGCAGTATCAGTAAGTTCAACTATATTGTGGGCAATATTCATGATTTTTTCAAATGGACTTATTGGTTTATTTATAAAGGATAGTGCTATTATTGGACAAACAACAAAGGCATTTAGAATCGTTATATCTGTATTCCCTTGTATTGGGGTATATTATTTGTCTATTGCCTACTGCCAAGCTATAAATAGAGTTAAAACATCTTTCAAATTATCTATTTTCAGGCAGTTAATAATATTTATACCGCTTGTTTATGCATTTGTTAGTGGTTTAGGAATGGGTGTATTCGGAGCATGGCTTGCTTACCCGGTATCAGATATGATATCATTTATTATTGCTGCTATCTTCATTAAATATACTTATACTTCACTCGAAATACTAGAGAGGCATCAAATTTTCAAAAAAAATAAAGCTAAAGCTAGACTTGCCAATGCGACTGCCTAGTAATTTCTATAAATCATGTCATATAAATAGCAAAAAGTCGATGTATAATTTAAATTATTACATCGACTTTTACTTAAACTTGCTCTATTTTCCCCTCTTTTATCATATTTATATCTCCATAAAAATGTAATTCATTATCCATTACAATAATTCCATCGCCATCATTACATGTATAAACTGTATTACCCGTATTATTAGAATATTCCTTTAAATCTTCCAAATAATAGTTGTTCTGCTTCCAATGTGGCATAAAATCAAAATCAACTAAAGCTAAAGATGATAAACTTGACAACCCTACTATATCCTTACCACCAAATTGTGCAGCCGATATATCCTTTGACATCATTATTGCACCTGCGCATAATCCTATAATGTAACCTCCATTATTAATATACTTTCTAATTCTAGTTATTAAATATCTTTTTCTTAGATTATTTAAAAAATAATAGGTATTCCCGCCTGATAGATATATTACATCAGACTTAAATATTTTTTCTATTTTTTCTATATCACAAAAATCATCTATATCAAAATAATTAAAATCGAAATTTCCATATTCACTTAACTTGGTTTTTGCTTCTTCAAAATGTTCTAGTTTTCTATCAGTAATTGAAGGTATATAACTAAAAGTGTATCTTTTATTGGAAAATATTTCTTTCATTTTTATTTTTAAATTTACATTATCTTTTTCAGTAAAACCACTTAGCAGAATTAATGCACCCATATAGTTATCATCTCCCTTACATTTTATATATTATACCACACTTATGAAAACCTATACATTGTTAAATTTCCATTTCTTTTGTCTGTTTGTAATAGTTTTCAATCCCATTTTATGATACTTTTTTGCTTTTACTATATTTTATCTAAAATATTAGCTACCCTTTTAACCTGGTATTCTTTCACCTACGATACTAGCATATGATTATTATTAATAAAAGTTCGTCTAAGAGGCTTTTATTTCTTATAACTCGCACGCACTTTATACTCATTTTTTTATCTAACTCCATTTTTACGTAATATATCATTTCTAACTATTTCTCTTGTATTAAAAATTGTACTCTAGTTTTTTCTATAATATGTTACTAATATCAAAATTTAAAATACTTTTTTATCAACTTCTACAATATTTAATAATAAATTTTACCTAAATTATTAAAAATAGTATGTTGACATTATAATTAATATAAGTATAATTAGAGTTAAATGCAATGAAAGAGAGAAGTAAGTATAATCTCAATTTAAAGAGAGCCAATGATGGTGGAAATTTGGTATTTGAAACTACAGAAAGAAACTCTGGAGCAGTGGACTGAAATATTTGATTAAGTCCAACGGAAACTTTCCGTTAAAAAAGTGCAGTGAGATTCAACACTGCTTACGAGTGGATTTGGGCATTTTAAGATGTCTTTACATCAATTTAGGTGGCACCGCGGAAGTTTACCTTTCGTCCTATTATATTATAGGATGAGAGGTTTTTTATTTTGAATTTAATTATCACCTATGGTGCTACACTTTTATAAGAAAGGATGATTAACATGGATTATTTAAAACTAGCAGATTTGTTATTACCTACCATACACGAAACTCCAGAACATTATAGAAATCTTTACCCAAAGCGTAACCTTAAACCTAATGCTATGGTTACAAGATATGCCCCAAGCCCTACCGGTTTCCAGCATCTTGGTGGTGTATTTGCTGCTCTTATATCCGAAAGACTGGCTCATCAGAGTCAAGGAATATTTTATTTTAGAGTAGAAGATACAGACAAAAAGAGAGAGGTAGCTGGTGCCATTGAAGATAGCACTAACACTCTACGAGATTTTGGTATTAATTTTGATGAAGGAGTTGTAGATTCTACTACTGAGAAAGGTGCATATGGTCCTTATAAACAAAGTGACAGAATTAATATATATCATGCTTTTGTAAAGTCTCTAATAAAAAAAGGTTTAGCTTACCCTTGCTTTTGCACTGAAGAAGCTTTAGATAAAACAAGAAAAATTCAACAAGAGCTTAAAATAAATACAGGATATCATGGTAAATGGGCTATTCACAGAAATTCTAGTCTTGATGAAATACATTCTGAATTAGCAAAGGGCACACCTTATGTTATAAGACTTAGAGCTCCTGAAGAATCTGACAAAAGAGTAGTTTGTAATGATTTAATTAAAGGAACTATAAGTATGCCCGAAAATGATCAAGATATTGTTATTCTTAAAACTAACGGAATTCCAACATATCATTTTGCTCATGCTGTAGATGATTATTTAATGGGAACAACCCACGTAATACGTGGTGAAGAGTGGCTTTCATCTCTCCCTATACATTTACAACTATTTGAAATGTTGGGCTTTACCCCTCCACAATATGCGCATATACCTACAATTATGAAAATGGATGGAACATCGAAACGTAAGCTCAGTAAAAGAAAAGACCCTGAGATTTCCATGATTTTTTATAAATCGCAAGGATATCCTTTTATAGCTGTTACTGAATATCTTGTAAATTTAATTAACTCAGATTTTCAAGAGTGGAGAAATGCTAATGAAAATGAACCTTGCACAAGCTTTAATATTACACTTGAAAACATGAGCAAAAGTGGAGCATTATTTGATATTTTAAAACTTAACGATATCAGTAAATATATTATAGCTAACATGGATGCAATCACTGTATACAATCTTTATCTTAATTGGGCTAAAGATTATGATGCCGTAATTGCAAATGAGCTAATTGAAAATGAAGATTATGCAAAAAACATATTTAATATAGAGCGAGAAAATGAAAAGCCAAGAAAAGATTTTGTAAAATGGTTAGATGTAAAAGAACATATTGAATATTTCTTTGATGATCTTTATAAAAATAGCATTAACGATGGCTACAATTTCCCTACTCATATTGCAATGGATGAGATAAGAAGGGTTCTTACTAGCTATATAGATGTATATGATTATACTCATGATAATGACACATGGTTTGCAACACTTAAAGAATTATCTTTAAACCTTGGTTATGCAAAAAATGCAAAAACTTATAAAAAAAATCCAGATCTATTTAAAGGTCAACTATCAGATGTTGCCACAATAGTAAGAGTTGCTTTAACTAACAGAACACAAACTCAAGATTTACATGAGGTAATGCAAGTTATGGGTAAAGAACGTGTTATTGAAAGATTAAGTCAAAATTTCATTTAAAAAACAAAGAAGGAAACCTGTATTTATTAGGTTTCCTTCTTTGTTTATATATCATTTTAAATATATTTAGAGTAATTTATCTATTGCTATTTGGTTATATTCACCAATAACTAGTAAAAACAACATCTATATTATTATTAACATAAAGGTCGAAAAGCCACCGCTTTACTTTCTTTTTCTTTCTTTTCTAAAATCTGATTTGTATATAGATCATAGTAGTACCCTTTTCTTTTTAGTAGTTCTCCATGAGTTCCCGATTCTGTAATTTTCCCATTTCTTATAACAAGAATTTTATCTGCAGATACTATAGTTGAAAGCCTATGTGCAACTACAAAGCTAGTTCTGCCATTTAGAACCTTTTGTATAGCATCTTGTATCATTCTTTCTGTTTCCGTATCTATAGATGATGTGGCCTCATCTAGGACAAATAGTGCTGGATCTGCTACAATTGCTCTAGCAAAGGAAATAAGTTGTTTCTCTCCTGTTGATAAATTACCTCCACCTTCACCAACCTGCGTATCGTATCCCTTATCTAATTTAATTATAAAATTATGTGCATTTACAAGTTTTGCTGCACTCTCAATTTCTACTTGCGTTGCATCTAGTTTTCCATATACAATATTATCTTTAATTGTTCCACTAAATAAATGTGGGCTTTGAAGTACATATCCAATACTCGATTGAAGCCACAATAGAGATCTTTCTCTGTAATCTTTGCCATCAATTAATATTTCTCCACTACTCGGCTCATAAAATCTACAAAGTAAGTTTACTAATGTACTTTTACCAGAACCTGTTTCTCCAACCAATGCTATAGTTTCGCCTTTTTTCACTATTAAATTAAAGTCTTGAAACACCTTTTCTCCATTTTTATATGTAAAACATATATCTTTAAACTCTATATCTCCATGTATTTCTTCCCAGTTTTCTTGTTTTGCATTAAATAAATCTCCATATTTCGCAATTACATCTTTATCGTCCCATATATCAGGCTTCGTTTCTATTAGAACTATAATTCTCTCTGCAGATGCTTGTGCATTCTGAAGTTCTGCAATTGTTCCAGCTAAGTGACTTACAGGGTCAAAAAACTGTACTGTATAAGCAATAAACATTACAAAAGTACCATAAGATAGTGATCCTAATATAATACTTTTTCCACCTATCCATAAAACAAAACCTACTCCTAGACTACCCATTGATATAACAATTGGAAGAAATAGAGCAGAAAACACTGCTGCCTTAACTGATGACCTTCGCATTTTACCTGCATCTAGTTTAAATTCTTTTAAGTTTTCTTCTTCCCTAACAAGAGTTTTAGTAGTTTTAGCCCCAGATACCTCTTCACTAAAATCCGAAGTTAATCGTGAATTTAATTTTCTAACCACTCTATAGGATTTTAAAATCTTCTTTTGAAAAAATATTCCTATTAAAAACAAGAGTGGTACCACACTCATACATATAAGAGTTAATCGTACATTATTATAAAGCATTACTCCTATAAATCCAATCATCATAACTAGTGCCCATACCATGTCAATTAGTCCCCAAGATATTATTTCACTTAGCTTTGTTACATCCGATGTCATTCTTGCCATAAGCCATCCCACTGAGGAGTTATCATAATAGGAAAAAGATAACTCTTGAAGCCTTTTGAACCCAAGCTTTCTTATATGATAGGCTAGGTGTGTTTCTATTTTACCTGCATGTATTATAAATAATCTTACATTTAATCCTTGAAAAACAATTACACAAAAGTAAACTAATGCAAATGTTGTAAGCCCATCTATTGTTTTCTTTACTATAAAATTATCAATTGCATACTTTGTTAGTAGTGGCATTACTACGTCTATACCTGCCACTCCAACCATTAGGAAAGCCAAGAACATAAGTCCATTTTTAAATTCTGAAAGGTATTTAAAGAGCTTTCTCCATATGCCTATATCTATTTTTTCTGTTGATTTATCTTTATCTGTTCTAGCCATAATATCACCTGCCTTTTACTCATAACTTACCTACCTTTAGTCCTTTAGAGCATCAAGCGACGTCTGTATCTTCCATATTCTTTTATAGATACCATCTTTTTTAATGAGCATATCATGAGTTCCTATATTTTCAATTTTTCCGTGATTTATTACAATTATTTTATCTGCATTCATTACTGTAGATATTCTGTGAGAGATTATGAAGGTAGTGTTGTTTTCACTTTTCTTTTTAAGTTTTTCTCTTATAATTCTATCCGTTTCAGCGTCCACCGCACTTAATGAGTCATCAAATATCAATATAGGCATGTTTTTAACAAGTGTTCTTGCTATTGCAACTCTTTGTCTTTGACCTCCTGACAAGGTAACACCCTTTTCTCCGACTATTGTGTCATACCCCTTCTCAAAGGAAGTTATAACATTATGAACAGCAGCAACTGTGGCTGCACTATAGATTTCTATATCTTCCGAGTGTATCTTTGCCATTTTAATATTTTCCTTTATTGTTCTTGAATAGAGAAAGGGCTCCTGAAGCACTATTCCTATATTACTTCTAATATGCTTTCTTTCAATATCCTTAAGCTCTACTCCATCAATCTTTATTGACCCACTATTATAGTCATAAAGTCTTAATAATAAATGTACTAGTGATGACTTACCTGAACCCGTTGGTCCAACAATAGCAACTGTTTCACCTTTTTCCACTGTAAAAGTTATACCTCGCAGTATCTCATTACCTTTCTCATATTCAAAGTTTACATTTTCAAAGCTTATTTCTCCTTTAATTTTTGATTTAAGTGCTTTCCCATATTCCTGTTCAACGCTCGCATCAAGAATCTTTTTTATCCTCGTAAGAGAGACTGACATCTTCCCCATGTCCGTGAGAATCCTACCCAGCTGCCTTACTGGCCACAACAACATTCCCTCATAGGTGTTAAATACCACTAAAGTACCCAAACTTATTTCTCCATTAACTGCAAAATATATACCCAAAACTAAAACTAGACCAATTTGAGTCATACAAAGTATATCTGATGTAGACCAATAAACTGATTCTAGTTTTACTAATTTGAAATTTAAATCTCTATATTTCTTATTCTCTTTTTCATATTTTTGGATTTCAAAGTTCTGTCTTCCAAATGCTTTTACAACTCTAACTCCACTTAAATTTTCTTGAAGAACTGTTGTTAAAACTCCCTCTTGTTCATCAGCTTTTTTAAAGGTATTTTTTATTTTATAAAAAAATACATACGAAAAGATAAAAATAATTGGCACTATAACCATTGCAATAATCGTCATCTTTTTATTAAGTGATAACATCATTATTATTGCAAATGCTACTATAAAAAATGCTCTTCCTATTTCAACCATTTGCGTTGCAAAGAATTTTCTGACGGTTTCCACATCAGAGGTACATCTTTGAATGAGGTCTCCTGATTCTGCTTTTACATGATACTCATATGGCAAATTCTGAATATGATCATATAACTTCACTCTCATATTTCTTGCAATATTTTCTGCCGCGTGTGCAGAAAAATTTCCACTTAAGAATAAGAAAATCCCTCTTATACACGTTAATATTACAAGACTTAAAGCACATATCCATAAGTTTGTTATAAGTACCTCTTTGCCACCTACCGCTTTTATCAGCTTTTGAACAGCCGCAGGAACGTCTATTGGTTTATTCCCTAATACTGAATCTATTGTTATTTTTATGACCATAGGCTCAAGCATTGCTATAAATGTAGCTACTGCTATAGAAAGTATTGCTGTAATGTACAATAACCTATTTCCTTTTGTTAGCTTTATAAGTTCCTTCATATAATTTATCTCCTAGCAGATGATGATGATTAATCACTTTTTATCTATATATTTTCTAGTCTCCTCTTCTGTGCTAGTATATGCAGTCCTCATTTTACATCTAAATTCATCCCCATCAATGCAAAAGTCCGGAATCCCCAACGTTTTCATAACGCCCTGCTTAACTTCGGGTGTTACATAAGAAAATGTCATATTTAATACATCTTCATCAACTCTATTGAAGTTTTCAAATTCTCTCTTTAAATCTTCAATAGTTTTTCGTGACCTACGATGTATTTTTGCTTTTCTCTTGACCTGTTCCCCTTCATTGCCACTTCTTAGAGTT
Organism: Clostridium sp. UBA4746; assembly: GCA_002403785.1. Lineage (GTDB taxonomy): Bacteria > Bacillota > Clostridia > Clostridiales > Clostridiaceae > Clostridium_AD. The sequence continues at coordinate 13,938 of DHIM01000055.1, read as the reverse complement.
CTCAACGCTTTTAAAAACTGTTCTTTATCCATACCTCTTAGTTTTAAAATTACAAAGGGATCTTTATCAAATTCAAGCCCAAGCATATAATGTACTGCAGCTATATGTTTACAAGGATTTGCAACGTCCGTGCATGAACAATGAGTTATTAAATGTATCTGTTTTTTAGGAAATAGAGAAACTCCACCTTCTTTAAAAGCTTCCTCTATATTTTCTGGCATTTCTCCATTTAAAAGCTTAGCACAAAATATAGCTTTTTGAGCCATGATATGCATAATTTTTTCCCACTGCTGCTTAGAAAAACTTTCAATTTGCATATCTACTTTATAAGCTATTAATCCACTTCCTTGAACTTCTGCCTCTATTTTCCCATTTGATAATTCAATACTGAGTACATTTCCATCTCTTGCGTATTCACGTCCGCTATCAACTCTTGAACTAATAGTAAAGCTCGAAATTGCGTTATTCCACTTTTTAGACCACCAATTGCTACCAAATTCATTTCTTATTCTTCCAGTCACGAAGTTACATCTCCTTGCTTCTATCTATATGCAAATACCAATTATTGAAAAACCACTTTAATTGTTACCTGTTATCTGTTGATTTTAAGATTTGTTGTCATGCTCTAATATAAATAATTCACGAAGCTCCTTATTGCTCATCTCTGATATCCAGTTTTCATTCGTTGAGACTACACTTTCAGCAAGTGCCTGTTTTCTCTCAAGCATAACATCAATTTTTTCTTCAAGCGTCCCCATGCATATAAATTTATGCACATGCACGTTTTTAAGTTGCCCTATTCTAAATGCTCTATCCGTTGCTTGATTTTCTACAGCAGGGTTCCACCACCTATCAAAATGAAATACATGATTTGCTTTTGTTAGGTTTAAACCAAGCCCACCAGCCTTTAATGATAATATAAATACCATTGGTTCATTGCTCTCATCTTGAAATATATTAATTAATTCTTCCCTTTTTTTTCTGCTGGTTCCTCCATGTAAGAATAGTGTTTTCACCCCAAGTTTTTTCTCAATCTCTGATTGTAAGATGTGTCCCATTTCTGCAAACTGCGTAAATACTAATGACCTATCCCCTGCCTCTATAACAATTTCCAGCATTTCTAAAAGCCTTTCGAGCTTTCCGGAACGGCCTTCAATCTCTCCATTATCCTTTAAAAACTGTACAGGATGATTACATATTTGCTTGAATTTTGTTAAGGAGGCAATAATAAGACCTCGCCTCTGAATACCTTCCGAATTACCAATTTTATTTAAACAATCCTTTACTACAGCTTGGTATAAAGTAGCCTGCTCTTTTGTTAAAGATGCATATTCCTTAGACTCTATTTTTTCTGGTAAATCTTTAATAATATTTGTATCGGTTTTAAGTCTTCTTAGTACAAATGGAGCAATTATTTTTTTTAGTTTATTACTTTTTTTAGGGTCTCCATCTCTCTCTATTGGAACTGCAAATTCACTTCTAAAGGTTGACCAATTGTATAGATATCCTTTATTTAAAAAGTCCATAATAGACCACAAATCTGAAAGTCTATTTTCAACTGGTGTTCCCGTTAGAGCAACCTTATATTCTGCTTTAAGAGTTTTTATATATTGTGTTTGTTTGGACGCACTATTTTTTATATTTTGAGCTTCATCTAATATAATTCCAGCCCATTCCTCCTTTTGAAATAAGTCCCTATCTCTTACTATTAGCGCATAGGTTGTAATAACAACTTCATTTTTATGAATTTCTTCGCTAAAAGTTTCGTAACTCCACCTACTATTTCCGTGGTGAATTGCAGATTTAAGATTAGGTGCAAACTTTTCAATTTCTCTTTCCCAATTTCCAACAACTGACGTAGGACATATTATTAAAGTAGGTTTATCCGTTAACCCTTTTTCCCTCTCATAAAGCATAAGACATATGCTTTGTACCGTTTTCCCAAGACCCATATCATCAGCAAGGCATGCCCCTATACCATGATTCCGCAAAAATGTCAGCCATGAAAACCCTCTTTTTTGATATTCACGAAGAACACCTCTAAACCCTAATGGAATATCAACTTCTTCTATGTTATTCAGATTAAATAACTTTTCAAAAAAATGTCCAACAGCTTCCTGGTTGTCTATAGTATCCACGCTAACTCCAGGAATTATTTCTTCCTCACTTAAGTTGAGTCTTAATAATTCTCCAACAGGTATCTTACCATTTAAGCCTTTATTCATTTTCATCTTGGAAAGCGTTTTAATTTGCTGTATATCAACCTGTACCCACTGGCCTCTTAATTGAATAAAAGGAACCTTTAAATTTGAAATTTTATCAAACTCTTTCTCACTTATCTCATTTCCATTCAAAGCAAGTTTCCAATCATATTCAAGAATAGTATCCATATTGAACGTACTCTTTACTGACAAATTAGTATTTGTAACATGATTTTTATCCTTTAGTTTAACAGAAAGCCTTGACGGTTTTTTCCACCAGGCTGGTGCAATAATACCAAAACCTTTTTCCTTTAAAAAATAAGCTGATTCTCTTAAAAATGAATAAGCTTCCTCCTCAGATAGCTTGCACTCTATTGGTACAGCATCATAAAGACTCCTTTCAATAGGAATAAATACTTTTGATGCAACTGCTAAATCCTCAAGTAACCTTTCTTGTGGATTATTAAATTTCTTATTTAAATAGGTTATTGTATCCACAGATTCTTCAAAAATCATTTTTGCTGGTAACATAAGGCTAAGATCATCTTTTGCTTGAAGTAAATATTCAAGTGTCCAATCCTCTTCTCGCCTTGGTGGAATAACTTTGAAACATGTGCGAAACTTGAAATTATTATTTTTAATTTTTATAGGTTCTATCCATTTTTTATACTCATTTAACATTTTAACTTGATCACTTGTGTCTATTGGTATTTCAGGCATTTCTGAAAAAAGAGAATGCATCCACGTGCTGCTTAAATTATTAAAACCATACTCTATGTTATCATTGTCTTTGTTTATAACGCTACAGCTACTTCTTACCATACTATCAATCATGGAATCCATAAAATTACTTACTAGCTTTGTACTATTTGTATATTTAAAAACCTGATTTTCTAATTGAAAATATGATTTACATGCCGTCGGCATATTGCTGCATAAAACTTTCTTTTTATCAATATACTCAGGGTCACTTGAATGCCATCTCCACTGAGAATTCACTTTATTATTTACCCTATCAATAGTTAAGGAAGGCAGATACTTATGTTTTATGATTAGTTCTGCTGTAAATTTTGCCACTGTAATCCAAAACTTTAGTTCCTGCGATAATTCTATCATTTCCGCTTGGTTTCTATCTATATTTAAAATCATATCAAATGCATCTAAATTATTAAAAGCAATGCCTCTAATTTCTCTCTTATCAAGATCTTTTGATTCAAAATCATATTTATATTTCCCATATTTTATGTCTATTGCAGAATTATTTATTTTGCTACGCAATTCTATAACTGTAGCCATCTTTTCATATAGTGGAAGTGCATTTTTAGGTTTCCTACCTCGCCTTGTACACTTAGTCTCTCCACTCTCGCCCCACAATATAAATGCGTGTTTATCTTCTGTAGTCTCTACCCATCCGCCATTTAATATCAATTTTACTTCACCCTCTAATAATGCTGTTAATATTTTATTTCTACTATATAGTTTACCATATTTAACTGGAAGATTTCACTTTTATATTCTGTTTTATTATTTTAAAATTCGACTTCTCCTCTAAAATTATATTTTAGCATTAAAAAGTAAAGTTCTTGACGTTCTATTCGAAATAATAACTACATATAATCTTTTTATGATATGTGTCTTTATATCTATTTGAAAGTGAGGAAAAATATGAATAATAATATTCTATTAGAATCTGGAACTGGTGAGGTTGAAATATTAGAGTTTATCATTAATGATAAATATTACGCAATCAATATTATAAAAGTAAAAGAAGTAATACATGCAAATAACTTAACGAAACTCCCTGAGTCTCATCCTGCCATAGCGGGACTTACATTATATAGAGATAAAATAATAACCTTAATAGATTTAAAATATGTTTTAGAGAAACAACATAAAAATGAAATCGAAACAACAATCATTCTTTGCCAATTTAATAAAATTGAGGTAGCTTTTAGTATTGATAATATCGTAGGTGTTCATCGTATTAAATGGGAACAAATAACCAAACCCGATGACATATCTATTAATTCACTAGTTATAGGTAACATCGTTTTAAGCAATAAAATAATATTATTGCTGGATTTCGAAAAAATAGTTACCGATATAAGCCCTTCTACAGGTATTAGTGAAGACAAAATAGTTGACGTAGCTTATAAAAATAGGTCCAAAGTTAAACTTGTTTTAGCTGATGATTCTCCACTAATTAGAAGGTTATTAAAGGATACCCTAGTTAAGGCTGGCTTTAAAAACTTAAAAATATTCGACGACGGGAAACAAGTATTGAATTATTTGCTTAACTTAGTCGACCAGAAAAATGAAAAGTTTACGGAAGATGTTCATGTACTTATAACTGACATTGAAATGCCTCAAATGGATGGTCATACTTTAACAAGAAAAATCAAAGAGCATAACATTCTCAAAAAATTACCCGTTATTTTATTCTCCTCGTTAATTACTAGCGATTTAAAACATAAGGGAGAGTCTGTTGGTGCAGATGCACAACTTAGCAAACCTGAAATAGGTGAGCTCGTAACTTGCATTGATAGTTTCAGTAGCATTTCTTAAAAGTATAAAACTTGATATTACTTACCATTTATAAATAACAAAAGCTATTAAATGAATCTTTGCATTTAATAGCTTTTGTTTTAACCCTATATTACTACATCTACCATTTCGTTTTCATAGATATTAAGGCTTTCTTCAAAGCATTCAATAGTTCCTCTATATATTGCTCTATTAAAATAATCATTATTAAATAAATTAAAGTCATCGGATTCATACCCTATAAGATTTTGTACAATATATATAAGTTGTTTACCGTATAAATCCATGCAACCCTTTGGATTTACTCCTGGCCAAGCATTACAACTTACTACTGTTCTTTGATTTTTTGACCTCAAACATCTTGGTACAGTATCATATTCATTATCATTAGGGTAAATAACAATTTTATCAAGTGTTCCATGTGGTATACCTTCTATTGCCTTTACCTGTATAGGAAAAACATCTGTCAAATAAGGATCTGATGTTAAATCTAGAATAATAGAATGTGGCTTTAAATACCCAAGTAATTCATTACTCACAATATAATTTGTTGCATCATTTCTAGTAGTTGCATCTACTAAAATATCTGTCTTTTTTAAAATATCTATCATATGTTTTTTATCATCTGTTATGTTTCTAGGTAGCATATTAACAAGTACACCTTTAGTTTTTTCCCTAAGTATATCTTCATTTTCTTTGTTATTACCATATTTACCAGCAAGTCTTGCTGCTGTTAAACCAACTCGTCCCATTCCCATTATACTCACAATTATAGGTTTTCTATCTTCAATAACATTGTTTTTGTAATTTTTGGCAAGCTCAGTAAATGCTACATTAATCCCATTTCCTGAAGTTCCCTCATAGTCTACAACGATTCTTTCAAGAAAATCATTTCTAATAGAATCCATAGAAACAGCAAATATGCCTTTCTCTTTAAGCTTTTCTACTCTAGTAGCTCTAGTTGGATAATGAAGCATACTTACTAAAGTACTTCCTTTTGCCATATAATCAATTTGCTCAAACTCTGGTGACCTTAAAACTACAACTATATCTTTTTCATATGATTTTTTATTAGATACAAATTGTATTGTGTTATTAGCACTTAAATAATCCTCTTTTGTATAACCTAAAGCAGACCCATATCCTTCTTCAAGAAATATTTGTACTTTTTCTTTCTTAAGTATAGAAAAAAATGTTGGCAGAAAATCTCTTCTCTCATTTGTCTCTTTGTGCATTCTTGGAAACCCTATAGTTTTCAATATCATCATCCTCCTATTGCGCTCGCGAAAATAACAATTATAAATTGTTATTTTTCATCCTATTCTTTTGATATATAAAACAATTATAAATTGATAACATCATTAATCTGCTTATTTTTAAATTTATTATATTTGAAAATTAGACTTAGCGATAAAATGCTTTTACGAAATGTTTATAACCTTAAAGTATTTTCTTTAACTTGTATTATGAACTGTAAGATTTGTAGTTACTAACTTTTGACAAGTAACAATCTGCACTATATAATTAAGTTGTTTCTTACTGTAACTTGATTATACAATGCAAATAGTAAGTTTGCAATATTATATTTGGAGGTTTTGTTGATTTATGAAAAATTTCTTAGATAAGTATACTAAAAACACAAATTTTGATTTTATTTTAACTGTAGATTGTGAAGGCACTAATTTTGATAAGAACTTAAAAAACAATATATTGTGCTTAGAAGAACTATTGAAACTAAATTCAGATAACAATATATACACTCTTTTATTTATAACTCCATTTTTTGCAGAAATGATGGCTGAGCTAAATTTAATAGAAAAAATAAAAAATAAATATAAGGTTATATTTGGACTACATATTCATCCAAATAATTTACCAGAAAGTATAGTAAAGCTTTGTCCATTTATAAAACAAGATCAAGACTTTTTATCTTATTACCCTTATGATCAGCAAAAGCTTATAATAACGTATTGTTACAACTATATATTAAAATTTGGAATTGAACCCATGGAAGCTTTTCGTGGGGGATATTTTTCTATAGACAACAACACAGCAAAAATATTAGATAAAGTAACTCCCATAAAGTATGAATCTCACAATATTTACAGACCAGAGTACAAACTTAAAAAGATGATATTAACTCCATTGCCAGTTTACGCAAAAAATCAAAACGATGAATTAAGATTAGAGTATTATAGTATAGAAAAGCTTTCGGATATACTTAAACAGGGGATTAAGGAAAATAAAATACTGTTTGGAATAACTCATAGTTATTTATTAGATCCAGATGATTTTCACTATAAGAGAGATAATATAGACTTAAATATTTACGAAAGAATGAAAATTTTAATAGGTATTATTAATAAACATAGATAAATTCACACAAATAATAAATATATATTTATTATTTGTGTATCTTTTTTACTGTAAATCCCCATACTATTAAAATACTATTAAGAACTTAAGGAGGAATTTAAAATGGAAAAGAATGCAAAACAACACGTTCAAGATGCATGTGAAAAACTTCAAAATTCAAGTACTTGTTTATCTGATGCGGTAAACAGTGTAGAAAAGCCAGAAAATAAACAACAAATACAGAACACTCTTAATCAAGTACAATCTGCATTGCAAGCAGCTAATACTACACTTTCAAATTACAAAGAGTAGTTAAAAAATAATTATTTTCTAAAGGAGCTTGTTAATTAACAAGCTCCTTTATCAATTACATAATTAATGTAAAACAATATAAAATATACCATGACATTACCTGCATTATTTATGAGCTAGAAAGTCATAATTAACCTATTTTTTTACCACGATAAGAAATAATTTTAAACTTTTTTGATAATTTGCTGAATTTATATCTAAACAGGACAAACATAAGAAGTGCATCTATGCCCCACTGAAACGCAGTAATCCACCATACCGCTGTAACTGGATACTCTAGAATATTAATAAAATAATATGTTAATGGTAATCTTATAAGCCAACTTGTAATACAACAAACAATAAATGGGCTTTTAACATCACCTATGCCCTTTAACGCACCAGCAAATACTAGTGATAAGCCTATAAACGGCTGCTCAGCTGCTCCAATTGCAAGACATTTTCCAGCTAAATACGCAACTTTTTTTTCATTATTATTAACAAAAAAGTTCACAAGAACATTGGGCATAAATAAGAATATTATTGCAAAAATGCTCATCATAAATACTGCGTAAAAAGCGCAGTTTAAAGCAGATTCTTTTGCTTTTTTATAATCTCCCTTTCCTACATTAAGTCCTACTAAAGTAATAACCGCAATTCCGAATCCAATACTGGGCATAACCGAAATTCCTTCTATCATATTAGCTATTTCATCCGATGCAAATGCAACACTCCCAGAATGAATTATAATAGCAACACATATCAACTTGCTAATACTAAACACTGCTTCTTCCATGGAACAAGGAATAGCAAGTGTTAATATTTTTTTAATATCTTTAAAAGAAATTGAAAAAATATAAAATGGTTTAAACTTAATTTTCGCCTTAAACACAGTATAGTATAAAGAAAAAGCAAAGCCACATAAATAAGCGATTGTAGATGCTATAGCAGACCCATCTATTCCCTTTGCCCTAAACACAACACCAAAAATCAATAAATAATTCAAAATTATTTTAAAAGAAATTACAATTAAAGAACATACAAATGGTGTAAAAGTATTTCCGTATCCTATTAAAATAGAATTTAAAAGCCTCATATTCATAGAAAAAAATATAGCTATAGAGTTTATTTTTATAAATGAATATCCTATCTCCAATATTTCATTCCTAGCTCCGAGTATATATAAAAGTTCTTTGCCAAAGAAAAAAACTATAATTGTAATAATTAAACAAAAAACAATTCCTAAAATAAATCCTAATGACGCGAATCTTTCAGCAATTTTATATTGTTTTGCACCTACTAGTCTAGAAACTAGTGAAACAATACTTATACAAAACCCTCCTGAAATAAATATTCCTATAAATGCGTTTGTTAAATTATTGCTTAACCCCACAGCACTTACTGCTATATTTCCCCCAAATCTCCCAATCATCATTAAATCAAAAATAGACATTAACGTATATATTGTTATCTCCGCAACTACCGGTAGCGAAGTATTGAGGACTTCATTGGTTGTATGCTTATTCACCATACAAGAGCTACCTCCTAAGAATTAATTTCATTATTAAGTATATTAACAAAATCTATTTTAATGAATAATTTTTCAACCTAACAACTCAGCTATCTAAATATATTATTAATTGTCTTTTTTATAAATATATGTTTTACTTAAAATAGTAACTAAGTAGTTACTTATAATAAGGGGTTGGTATTTTGAGTAACAGAAAAATATATTTATTAATGATTTTAACTACATTTTTTTGGGCAGGGGCATTCATTGCCGGAAAACTTTCCGTGCCTTTTATTCCAGTCTTTACTTTAACTTTTTTAAGGTTTTCTATTGCAACTATTATTCTTTATTTTGTTGTAGCATACAAGGACAAAAGCAATTATAAACTAACAAAAAAAGATATTCCTATATTTTTATTTACAGGTATAATTGGAATATTCGGCTATCATATTTTCTTTTTTATAGCTTTAAAATACACTACTGCAATAAACTCTTCTTTAATAGGAGCTACAAATCCCATAATAACAACAATTTTGTGTATTATATTTCTAAAGGATAAAATAACCTTTAAAAGAGTTATTGGAATAATTTTATCATTTGCAGGAGTTTTCTTAACTGTAACAAATGCAAATTTTTCATTAATGTATAACATATCATTAAACAAAGGTGATTTATTAATGCTTATAGCGGTTTGTATGTGGGCTGCATATTCTGTTTTTAGTAAAAAGTTTATTCATAAATTTACACCATTAATATTGACCTTTTACAGCTTTCTATTTTGCAGCGTATTCTTAGTTCCTTTTGTTATATATGAAAGACCCTGGTTGTTAATAAAACAGATTCCATACTACTCATTTTTAGCTGTAATATATATGAGCATATTTGCATCTGTTATTGGATACCTAGTACAGCAAATCTCCATTAAACATATTGGCCCAAGCAAAACTTCAATTTTCATTAATTTAGTACCTATTTTTTCTATTATACTTTCAGTATCTATATTAAAAGAAAATATATCTGTTATAAAACTCTTCACAACTCTTTTAATAATTACAGGCGTGTACATATGCCAGAAGAACTAGTAATATAAAGAAACAAACGTTAAATAATTATGAATTTCAAAGTGTATTCAATTGATATATTTTAAAATAAACCACTAAATAAAAAAAGTGCTAACTCCGAGAGTTAGCACTTTTTTAAAAATATTATTTTAATTCATTTGTCATTATAACAAAGTTACCTCCCCCTATTTATCAGTAAACTTTTCTTCCTTATATCTCCTATAAATTTTCATGATTTACAGCTTGTGGGGGTTGTTGAAGCCATCCATTATCAATCATAATATTTGCACCTTTTTTAGTATACTTCATGATTTGAGCTGTATATTTAATATACTTACCCTCAAGATCGCTCCTCATAGTATTTGCCATAGCAATACCAAAACTGCTTAATGCTGATGAAGATAACACTGCTAAATGACTCATCATCAATTTTTCTGAAAATGGTGAAACTAAGGAGCTAGTTACAAATGAGTCTGAAGACGATGGAATTGGAATCCCTTCATCAGTTAAGATTCCAGTTAATTCATATATATATTTTGTAGCAATATTTTTGCCTTCAAAAAAATAAGCTGAAATCTCTTTATCTTTAGAAACTTGACCAAATGCCGTCGTTACTGCTCTCCCAATTAAATTCGCAAAAATAATGGAGAAAATATGTGTTATTTCAACTGTAAGTAAATGGCGTTTTTCGCCAAACCAGTCTGTTATGAAGCTTTGGCTTTTTACATATTGGACTTCTTGAGTAACTTCTACACGTGATGCTCTTATAAATGTTCCCTTTGATAACCTCAACTCTGCTGAATTATTATAAAGGTCTATGTATTCAATAATGCGTTTAGAAAAATAAGCTCTAATGTCAGAACGTGCTACCTGATTTAAAATTAGAGTGTAATTATGCATTCCTTCTCTTGACATAAAACTTAAATAATCTAAGTAAAAAGAATCAGTAAACAAACGTGGGGCATTTATATTTATATCTTTATCAGTAAATCCTTCTGGAATGATCAGTTTCTCCTGATTAAACATATTTGTTAGTTCTTGAAGATGCTGATTCGATAAATCTGAAGTTTGTTGTAAAATAACACGTGTTTCACTATCTTCCACTCTATTCAGAAAATATTTAAGTACACAGACAATCATGGTATCGCCCATGTAAGAGTTCCATAAACCTGCTATCTCTGATGAAATTAAAGGGATTTTTGTATTATCTCCCATAAACATAACCTCCTGAATAATATAAACAATATAATTAGTATTTCACTTTTTTATAAATTAATACACTTTATATATCACCATATTCATTCTATGGTTAAATGTTATTAATATTCAGTAAACGTCAAAAAAACTTTCTATTTCACTCTCACTTTCATATTTGGATATAATTTTGGATATCCAACCTCTGGGTTATAAAAGTAATAACCCTTCTTTGGATTATGTTCTACTTTTACTACATTCCACCCTTTATTATTTACATATGCCTCTAAATAACATCCACAGTTCAATGGTTGGAAACTATCATCATCTAAAAATTTAATTACATAGTTACTACTAATATTTTCTGATACTAAATACCCTTCATTCGTATTTCTTAAGTAATGGTTAATTGTTTTTTTAGTATCTTCTAGCTGTTCTAATAACTTTTCTAATGATTTACATACCTCATTGTCTTCTGGATCTTCACTTGGGTCCTCTTCATAATAGTTTTGTATATCATGTTTAGTCTTTTCTACAATAATACTTAATTCCTTAATATAATCTTTATGCATTTTATTTTCCCCTTTTTATTTTCCATTGTTTTTATGTTTTTATTATAACAGTTGTTATTAATTACTTGGATAACTTTTTACTAATATAATAATTTTAATCCTATATTTGTTTATTAAAACAATATATTCCACTCTAACTTCATTTAATTACATTAATATGCTACAAAATTTCCTATATATATTATATCTAAATGTGTATATATAAAAAATATGCTGGCAGCATACAATCATCGTTATAATATTTTTCATTATATTGTATTTCCACAACAATATAATAATAATACGATTTATATGCTTATAATTATTGAATGGATTGTAACAATAGGTTTGTTAATACGTTTCATTCCTAGAAATAAAATTCGTGAAGCACACGTCATATATTTATTTAAATATTTATTAGCATGGACACTGAGTTTTCCAATATCAGAGTTTAAACTAATTGAGTATCCCGTTAGGCTTTTTCCATATGCCAATCAAACTAGTTATACGTTTGAAGCTTTCGTATATCCTTCTTTATGTGCAATATTTAATACTAATTTTCCTGAAAAAAAAAGTTTCTTTAATAAGTTTATGTATTATTTCTATTATTGTACTTCCATTACAATCTTGGAAATATTAACGGAAAAATACACTAATATTATTAAATACATACATTGGACTTGGTATATCACCTGGATTACTCTTTTCATAACTTTCTACATTTCCCGAAAATATTATATATGGTTCTTTAGATTAAAACAACATAATAAATGAAGAATTATTTACAATTCTGGCAAGCACACTTTTAAACCATAAGCCTCAAATAGTCCTCCCCTTAAGGTGAGAACTATTTGAGGCTTATATATTCCTTTAGACTAATTATTAACTTAAGTAATATCAAGTATATTTTGCAATTATATATTATTATCATGATCTAATTTACTAACACCAAGGGCATGATTTGACCAAAGTATATCCTTCACCATTTCTACAAGAGTTTCTTTACATTCAATTATAATAACAACCTCTGATTCCTTTTTACTTTTCTTCCTATTTGAATACTTTTTTAATAAAATTAATTTTATTAAAAAACCTATACTAAAACCAAAAACCAGACCAATTATTCCCCACCATACAGGTCCCCATTTTAGAACAAAACCATAAATGCTGCCGAAAAGCATAAATATTGCGCCTAGGACTGAAGCTAAATCTAATAAACTTACACTATCAGAATGATGGATGGAATCAAAAAGATTTATCTCTTCATTTGCTTTATCTACTGGTACGACAAAAATATTTTCTTTTTCAACACCTTTCATTTGTATTGAAGTAAGTGCTAATTCTAAATTAACTGAATAATCAAATGTTGAGATAATATACATGTTATCACCTTTATTTCCTCTCTCTTTACCTGGCATATGAAAATTTTTACTTTGATAATTTGTTCTAAGAAATTTAGATTGTTCCCAATCATATAAATTGTTCCCTTCTACACAGTTTGTATAAGCATCATACATAGCATATACATAAAGCGAGGGAATATTTAATAACCATTGCCAATCAACAACAGCCTTAGCCTTAGCCTTAGCTAATTGACCCATTAATGAATACTGTATTGCTGGAAGTACTTTAGAAAAATATGCGACCACTATCACCCAAATAAGTATGAAAGCCGCTACAACGATTCGATGAATATACAACTGGCCTGCCCCAGGACTTATTAATGACCATGCAGCAGCGACCCATGGGATTTTCTTATCTAGAAAATTAATTTCTAATCCTCCTACTTTAAAAGGTACAATTACTGCATCCTCTCTCGCTGCCAAAATAAAATTATTATTTAAATCAACAGTAGTTTCATAACTATCATAAATAGCAAAGATATATGTTGGAATATAAATTAGAGCATAATTAATATTAATTATGTTCTTTGCCATCTCAAATTTGCCGGTTAATGAATATAAAATTGCAAGATTAATGTGTGCATTATAATTTATAAATATCTCCCATAAAAACAAAAGAAATCCTCTTAAATATTTTGATAAAAGGAGATGCCCTAGTCCTGGAAATGCTGCAGACCAGCATGCAATTATATATGGATTTCTTAAATGAATGGTTGTTGTACCTGTTAAACTTACATATGCCCTTTTTCTACGTGGTGTATTCCCAAATTTATATTTTTTCATTTTTAAACCCCTTATTGAATTCCGATAGTGTAAACACTATCTTTA
>DHIM01000382.1 GCA_002403785.1 Clostridium sp. UBA4746 | reverse complement strand
AATATTTAAAACACTAAATAAAAAATAATTTTGTTCGAATATTATTATATGATATTATTTTTATTTATTAAGAATATTAAAGTGTTTTACACGTTATTATATTATATTTAGTATTATGTGAACTGCAACATTAGGAGGATTTTATGAATATTTTTTCAATTATATTTTTAGTATTAAGTTTCGGTTCAATGATAGGTGCATTCATTTTAGAAGGTGGAAGTCCTGCTATGCTTGCAGCTGGCAGTGCTGCTATCATCGTGTTCGGAGGTACTATTGGATCCGTAGGACTCGGATCCTCACCTAAAAAGTTAAAGAACATTCCAACAATGCTTAAAATCATGTTTACAGCTAAAGAAAAAGATTTGGTAGAGATTGTTAACTATTTCAAACAATTATCCTTTAAAACTAGAAAAGAGGGTTTGCTTAGCATAGAAGGCGAAATAACTGATGAATTGGACCCTTTTATGAAAAAAGGTTTGCAACTAGTGGTAGATGGCGTAGACCCCCAGATGGTAAAAACTATATTAGAGTTTGAACTTGAATCAACCTATGATAGGCATAAAGAAAATGCTGCTATCTTTGAATCAGCTGGTGGGTTTGCACCTACCATGGGGGTTATAGGTACGGTTATGGGTCTAGTGCAAGTTTTAAGTAACCTTGCTGACCCATCTGTTTTAGGAGAGAAAATTGCTGTTGCATTTATAGCTACTCTATATGGTGTTGGATCTGCAAATTTAATATTTCTTCCTATTGCATCAAGATTAAAAGATTTAAATAATGAAGAAATCAAAGAGAAGCAACTAATAATTGAAGCCGTTCTTCTTATGCAAGAAGGTGCAAATCCTAATATATTAGCAGAGAAGTTAAAAGGGTTCTTGGATAAGAAACAAATAAAAAGATTTGATGAAATGAATAATGAAGGAGCACAATAATGAAAAGGCAGGAAGAAAAAGAATCCAATGGTGATCGATGGCTTTTAACTTATTCAGATTTAATAACCTTACTTATGATATTTTTTGTTATTATGTATGCCTCAAGCACTGTAAATGCTACTAAATACAAGCAACTATCACAATCTCTTAATGCTGCTTTTGATGGTGGTAGTGGTAAATCTATTGTTGGAGATCAATCGGGTGTAAGTGTTTTAGATTCAAGTGGTACAACAACTTCTAAAATTAAAATAGTTGATAATGCAACTGCAGTTTCTAAGGCCGTAGCTGAGGCTAAGGCAGCAGCTGCGGCTAAGGCATCGGCATCAGCTAAGACATTAGAAGAAAACAAAATGGAAGCTATTAAAAAAAATGTAGATACCTATTTAAAAAAAAATGGTCTAAGTAGTAGTGTATCCACTAAAATAGACGAAAGAGGGCTTGCGGTAAGTCTTAATAGTACACTGCTCTTTGATATTGGTAAAGCAAATGTTATAAATACATCAACTAAAAAATTAATTAGCATAGGTAAAATGCTAAATAATGTTAATAATTATATAAGAATAGAAGGGCACACAGATAGTATACCTATTAGCAATAATGAATTTAGCTCAAACTGGCAGCTTTCTGCTATTCGCGCAACTAATGTTACAGAATTACTTATTTCAAAATCTGGGATTAATCCTAAAAGGATATCTGCAGTGGCCTATGGAGAAAATAGACCAGTAGCATCTAATAGTACCCAAGCAGGAAAAGCTAAGAATAGAACCGTAGATATTATAATATTAAGTAGCCTATTCTCAAAAACAGAGGTTATTAAATAAAAGGACGTTGCTATTTTTATTAGCAACATCCTTTTTTTACTTTCCTTTAATAATTTTAAGTTTACCATCAACAATATCAATTGTTGCACTACCACCTGCGCAAAGTTCTCCAAATAACACTTCATCTACAAAATAAGTCTTTATTTCTTGTTGTACTACTCTGTTGATCTCTCGAGCGCCGTAAGCTTCTGAAAATCCTTTTTTACTTAACCAAACATATAAGTTTTCTGTAACCTTTAATTTTATATTTTTAGTTAGAAGTTTTTTCTCAAATTGTTTCATTGCTTTCTTAGCTATCTCAAGAGCCATCACTTCGTCAATTTTATTAAATGAAATTATATTATCCAATCTATTCCTAAATTCAGGAGAGAATACTCGTTCCACTTCTTTGGATATTGCTTCCCCTGACCCTATTCTGTCTCCAAACCCGATTATGTGTTTGCTAGCCTCTCTTGCTCCTGCATTTGAGGTCATTATTAAAATTACATTTCTGAAATCTGCTTTTTTACCAGTATTATCTGTCAAAGTTGCATAGTCCATAACCTGTAGTAACACATTAAATATATCAGTGTGAGCTTTTTCTATCTCATCTAGAAGTAACACACAATACGGATTTTTTTTAATGGTCTCAATTAATAGTCCACCCTCTTCATACCCCACATATCCTGGTGGTGCGCCTATAAGCCTTGCGACTGTATGTTTCTCCTGGAATTCACTCATATCAAATCTAATGAGAGGAATAGCTAAGCTAATCGACAATTGCTTGCTTATTTCTGTCTTTCCAACTCCAGTAGGACCCACAAAAAGAAGAGATGCTATTGGCTTATCTTCTTCATTAAAGCCTGCCCTAGATCTTTTTATCGCTCTTACTAAAGTGTCTATAGCTGTACTTTGTCCAAAAACTTGTTTTTTCAAATTGGAATCTAGATTTTTTAATGTAACAGCTTCATTATTTGATACACTTTGTTCTGGAATTTTTGCTATAGCAGCCACTATTTTTTCCATTGCACCTACCGTAATAACAATAACTTCTTCATTATCCCCAGCGTTAAGTCTAGCATAAGCACCTGCTTCATCCATAATATCTATAGCTTTATCTGGAAGAAATCTCTCCTTAATATACTTGCTAGATAATTCTACTGCTGTTCTTAAAGCCTTTTCTTCGTATATTACCTTATGATAATCTTCATATCTATCCTTTAATCCCATAAGTATATCATAGGTATCCTCAATGGAAGGCTCTGGCACTTCTATTTTCTGAAACCTTCTAGCCAAGGCACTGTCTTTTTCAAAATGCTTCTTATATTCATCATAAGTAGTTGATCCAATAAATCTTACCTTACCATCTGCAAGAAAAGGTTTTAAGATATTCGAAGCGTCCATAGATCCACCAGAAACCGCACCTGCTCCAACTATAGTATGAATTTCATCTATATACACTATAGGTTTATCCTCTTTACTAATTTCACTTAACACTTTTTTAATACGTTCTTCAAAATCTCCTCTATACTTTGTACCTGCAAGAAGTGCACCCATATCCAAATAATATATTTTACTACCTTGAAGTAACTTAGGTACTTTATTTTCCACAATTAATTGTGCAAGCCCCTCAGTTATAGCAGTTTTACCTACCCCAGGCTCCCCTACATGTACCGGATTATTTTTAAGCCTCCTACATAATACCTGTAGTGTTCTTACCAAAATATCTTGTCTCCCAATAAAAGGATCCATCTCTCCCGCGCTCGCTTTTTCTGTTAACTCCACAGTAAAATTGCTTAGAAAGTTTTCTTTTTCATTAGGGTTGTTAATTCCCTCATCGTAGGTGTATTCTATATCATCTTCATTTTCCGTAAAGCTTACCGGATCTTCTCCCGCGTGGTTTGTTGGTCCAGAAAAATCAAACGTATCTACAACAGAAATACCATGAGCTATATAATTAAGAAGATCTCTCCTCTTAATTTGCTGATCTCTTAGAAAATAGGAAGCAAAGCTCTCCTCATCATCGTACATAGCCACAATCACATCACCTATCATAACTAAATCTTTGCCCGAGAGCATAACATGATCTGCAGCCGTCGATAAAATGGTTTGAATTCCAACGGTTTGAATTGGCTCTGTATCTTCTACAATCTCTATATTTTCTTTTAAAAATTTATTAATTTGGTTTTTAAGTCTTTTAACATTACCACCACTATTTTCTACGATCTCAATTCCCTCTTCAAAAAATAGAGATGCGTATAGAATATGTTCTGGCGTAAAATATTCATGATTTGACATTTGAGCTTCATTATAAGCTGCAGTAATAATCTCATTTACTATATTATCTAATTGCATAATTACTCCTCTTCTAAGGTTAGTTTCAGTGGAAATCCACTTTCCTCACTCATCTGCATAGTTTGATCAATTTTTGTAATTCCTACATCATAGCTATATATGCCTGCAATCCCACTACCTTTTTTATGAACATCAAACATAATTTTTGTGGCTTCCACAACCTGTTTTTTAAAAACCCCAACTAAAACCTGTACAACAAAATCCATACTTGTATAATCATCATTATGAATAATTACTTTGTACTTATTAGGTTTCTTAATTTTCGTTTCTACTTTTTCTTTAATACTTACTTCCTCATTAGATGTCCTTTTTTCTGACATAATTAACTACCTCACTGTTTTAATCAAATTTATGTTTAATCATTTAAAAAACATTACTAATCTATTCTATTATATTCACATTACTTAAAGACTATTATATCCTACTTATTTATATATTACTGCAATTACGTATATTAAACTTAAAAAAAACAGTATTTATAATTGATTTAATTATATTCTCTAAAAATTTTCTAAAAAAACAAAAACCCCAAGGTATCTTGGAGTTTTACTATTTTAATATGTTTTTTTATCTTCTCTATATTCTTGCGCTTTTATAAGCTAATTTATTGCAATCTCATTTTAGTTATTTCTTTATAGTAAGTAATGCTTCCAGCTTCATCATCAGTAATTAAACCATCTACAAGTAATATATTGTCAATATCCACCATTTTAAAAGCTTTAGTTTTTTGATTATGCGCATCGCAAATCTTAAGGCTTAAATTTTTTTCTTTTTTATCACCTGTTTTTATTAAAAACAGAACATTTTGATCTATATCAGAAAGATCTTTAAAAATATTAAAATCTTCATTTATTAATAATGATTTGATTACATCTTTTCTTAAATCATTTTTTATAATTGCTATAGTATCATCATGTTTAATGAGATATTCAGATATAAAACCTACTAATTCTTTTTTTGATTGAAATAATTGCATGTTTGACATTTATATTACCTCCTAAATTAATAGAATGAATCATTTACTTATATATATACATTGTATTGTATTTTAATGCATAAGTCAATAGACTCTTTTAATATTTTTTTAAAGTTTGCGAGTGTCTATATAAGCCATTTCGCCCTATAGTTATTAAAAAAACTGGTTTTTAGATTAAACTATGCGTATATAATCTTGAATAATTATTCATGTATACGCATATTATTGTCATTTAAAATCAAACACGATAATTTTGAAATTTTAAAAACTAAAATAAGCAGAGATAAATATCCCTGCTTATTTCATAATTAATTTATTTTTGCTGATATAAGTCCAACATCGTATTTCCCATAATCTTGTATACTTGTGTCAAAAATGCTAAATCTCTTTTTTGAATAAATTTTCCCATATAATCATTTGGTTTATCACTTTCAATAATTGTACGTGCATCTTCAAATTTTACCCACTTTAACTGAAAACCAGCAGCTAATTCATCTTTCGTAAATGATGGTGTATCTACTATTTCGTTAACCTTTGCTAGGAAGCAATAAGATATTTGTAGCTGTTTAAATCTATCTCTATATTCAATAATAGTGCCGATTTCGCTATCAATATCTATTTTAGCCCCTACTTCTTCCATAACTTCACGATTTAAAGCTTCAATAATACTCTCGCCCTTTTCTATACCACCACCAGGTAATTTATGGTACGTATTTTTAGTTACATTGAGTAATGCTATCTGATTTAAGTTATTAACTAAAATTGCTCTTGATGCTTTTCTAACTGTATATATCTTTTCTAAATTATATACTTCGCATCCGATATGTGATTCATATATTTCAGTTATTAACTCCATATGGTTATTCCCCTTTTAAAACTATATTTAAATTTTATTAAGACTTCTCTTTATTTTCTAACTTGGCCATCTCCATATATAAGATATTTTGTAGTTGTCAATTGAACCAGCCCCATCGGACCTCTCGCATGAAGTTTTTGATTGCTTATACCTATCTCTGCACCAAATCCAAATTCCGCACCATCGGTAAATCTTGTAGAAGCATTTACATATACACAAGAAGCATCAACTTCCCTTAAAAATCTCTGTGAATTCGTATAATTATTAGTGATTATGGCCTCTGAATGTTTTGTCCCATATGTAAAAATATGATCAATAGCATCGTCCATTGAATCAACAACTTTAATTGAAAGTATTAAATCTAAATACTCAGTAGCCCAATCAGCATCTACCGCAGCCTTAGCACCTTGTATAATTCTTAGTCCTTTTTCACATATTCTGATTTCTACACCTAATTCATAAAGTTTTTGTGAAAGTGCAGGTAAAAACGCATTCGCAATATTTTTATGAACAAGTACTGTTTCAACCGCATTACATACTCCCGGTCTTTGAGTTTTAGCGTTAATTATTATTTCCTGTGCCATATTTAAGTCTGCATCCTCATCCACATATATATGACAAATGCCTGATCCTGTTTCGATTACAGGTACAGTAGCATTTGCTATAATGGCTTTTTTAAGTCCCTTACCGCCTCTTGGAATAATTACATCTACAAATTCATTCATCTTTACTAATTTATTCACTAGTTCTCTATCTACCATATCAATAAGCTGAATGCAACCTTCAGGAAGTCCACCTTCAATTGCAGCTTTTATAATAACCTTAGCTAAAACCTTATTAGTATATATGGCCTCTGTTCCACCTCTAAGTATTATTGAATTACCTGCCTTTAAACATAACGCTGCTGCATCTACAGTTACGTTTGGTCTTGACTCATAAATCATCCCTATTACACCAAGCGGAACTCTTACCATAGAAATATCTAAATCATTAGGTCTTTTCCATCTTTTAACTCCCTCACCTATTGGATCTGGCAGAATCGCAACATTTTTAAGTCCATCAGCCATTTTTTCAATTCTCTGATCATTAATCATTAACCTATCTAACATTGCAACAGACAAATTATTTTTCTTGCCTGATTCCATATCCTTAGTATTTGCTTCAATTATGGTCTCTTTGCTATCCATCAAAGCTTCTGCCATGTGCAAGAGCGCATTATTTTTGATAGTAGTGCTAACCGTAACCATAATTCTAGACGCATCTTTAGCTCGCCTACCTATATTTATAATGTAATTCTCAAAATCCATTACATCCCCTCCTTTTTATCCTTATAACTTAAATAAACAGTTGCCAGCTTCTATATTAATTTTATTAAAGTTATGAACCAATTCTATTTGGTATTCATAGTCCTTGTATTTTTTTCAAATAATGTACCTATTTCTATTCCTTCTAAAATATCAGTAATAACATTAGGCGTAGAGCCTTCTGCTATAATCATAGACGCATTTGCAGCTACTACAATTTCTGCTGCCTTTATTTTAGTTGCCATACCACCAGTTCCAAGATCTGTTCCCGCACCTTCTGCAGACTCCCTAATTTCGTCAGTTATTTTTTGTACATTATAAATAATTTTTGCATCAGGATTTATTCTAGGGTTTGAATCGTACAATCCATCAATATCAGAAAGTATTATAAGTAAATCTGCACCTATTAAGCTTGTCACCATAGCAGATAATGTGTCATTGTCTCCCACCATTATTTCATCAACGATTACAGCATCATTTTCATTTACTACGGGAATAACTCCTTGTGATAGTAACATCAAAAATGTATTATGTGCATTTAAATGTCTTGCTTTATCTTCAATATCCTCTTTTGTCAAAAGGATTTGTGCTGTAGTTTTTCCATATTCCGAAAAAAACTTTTCATACATATGAATTAAGATGCCTTGCCCTACAGCGGCTGCTGCCTGCTTTTCTGGTATTGTTTCCGGTCTTATTGTATGTCCTAGTTTCCCCATACCAGCTCCTATAGCACCTGAGGTAACGAGTACTACCTGAATCCCTTGATTATGTATATCTGCTAATTGTCTAATAAGATTTTCAATATGTTTATAATTTAATAATCCTGTAGAATGAGTTAATGTTGAAGTTCCTACCTTTACCACAATTCTCGTTACATTTTTTAAATATTCTTCTCTGTTGTTCATATAAACACTCCCCATCTTATCGTAAATCTCTTTTTAAATTTCTATTTTTATAAATCTAATATACTTCAAGTAAATTATAAAGCTAAATTATACTTATTATTAATCTAATATTACACCATATAAAGATAAATTTCCATTTATATATATTGTAACAAATATCATTTACTTTCAAAATTTCATATGATACAAAATACCTTTAATTAATTAAAGGTATTTTGTATCATAGCCACTTTAATGATATAATTATCTTATTGTCATTGGCCATTTCTAAAACAGACTAGCGTACTTACAAATCTATTTTAGAAATAACTTAATAAATGACTAAATAAAAAATGTAAAGTGGGAATATAAAAATGAGAGACGCAAAATTAGAAAGAGCTATAGTTAAAATAGATAATGAAATTGCTGCTATGAATATAGCTAAGAAATACTTATCAAACTCGCAAGAAATAAATACTGTACAGGAGACCTTAAATAATAAAAGACAATTACTTGCAGACGATTTGTATGTTGATGATAAGAAATGTTATGAGATGTGCTGTGACGTTATAGAAGATAAGTTAGATAAAGAACTAGGAAAAGAACAGCAACTAGAATTACTTGAAATGATTAAACAAAACTTTGGAAGACAATCACCAAATGTATCTAAAAAAAGCAATGGTCTTAATGCTTGGTTAAAAGAACTTTGTATTGAATACAATTGGATTAAAAATGAAGAAATCGATTGGGATATAATGATTATAACTGGATTTGGTTTATATGAATAATGCATGCTAAAATAAATAATAAGACAACACTCTAATATAGTAAACCATCACGTGGGCCTGTAAATAATTTTGTGT
>DHIM01000057.1:4003-5012 GCA_002403785.1 Clostridium sp. UBA4746 | reverse complement strand
AAAATAAAGTTATGACACTAATAGTTGCAGGAATTCTAACAGTAGGTGGTATTTCAGTTGCATCTGCAGCTAGTAAACCAAATGATTTTAACAAACCAATGATGGGCACACAAACCAATAATTCTAAATCATCATATAATAATAACAGCTCAATGATGGGTACGCAAAATGGCACTCAATCAAATGATAGCTTAAATAGTATGACAAAAATAATGAAGGATAATGGGTTTAATGATGAAGCGGTTGCCATGAAAAGTGGAAATTCTGATGACATGAATAAGTTGATGAGTAATTTAAATGATAAGGATTATAAAAAGATGATTGATATAATGCAAAAGAACGGATATACACCTATGGCTAAAATGATGCAATCCGTAAACAAAGAAGGTATGACTCAAACCCATCAAAACATGATGGGAAGATAATATTAACGAAGTTAACGGAATAGGGGAGATCAATAGATAAATAACAAGAAAATTAAAGAAGGGATGATTTGATATGATGGAAGGATGGTTTGGAATGATGATTATTCCTATAATTATAATTGGAATTGTTATATTTTTAGTATATAAGCCATTGCAAAATAATAATATTAAGAATATAGGAGCTAGGATAATTCTATAGATATCTTAAATGAAAGATTTGCTCGTGGGGAAATAAATGAGGATGAATATAACCATAAAAAAGATTTACTATTAAATAATAAAAAATTATAAATTCTTTAAGACTATATCATAATAATTTGCTAGTATTGTCATTCTATAAGTCATGTCAAAAGAGTCGCCAGTGCTTCTCTTTTGACATGACTTTTAATTTTTAACAAAAAGCAATGAGTATATTACAATTTTTAGGTATAAGAGTATAAGTTTTTTGTTTTAACTCTTAAATAAATTAATTAATTAATATATGGGCAGGTTTCCATTGAACCTTATAAAATAACAGCTCTCTTTTTAAAAAAATATGTAAATATTGATAATCTTCACAATAAACACATAAGTTTTTGATATAT
>DHIM01000057.1:1098-3863 GCA_002403785.1 Clostridium sp. UBA4746 | reverse complement strand
TAATTTGTGCTTTTTAAATTACAAACAAATAAAGGAGATGTCATAATGAAAAATGTCCTGAAAAACCTTGCAGTTGTAATAACTTTAATTTTCACTTCAAATATAACTGTTTTTGCGGCTCCAACAAATGATAAGTTACAACTGCAGAAAGATTCACTAAAAAAGATTCAAGTTCAAAGAGATGAAGTTGAAATGAAAGTAGAGGAGTTTGACAATGAAATCGAAAAAATAATGACTAAAACAGAAGAGAATAAAAGGAAAATATCTCAAACTGAGAAGGCAATCGAAAGCGCCGCAGCAGGGGTTAAGCAGATTGAGAAAGAAAACAAGAAGGAACAAAAATTATTTAACAATAGAATGAGAGTTATGTACATAAACGGATTCGATGGATATACGAGTGTTGTACTTGATTCAGAAAGTTTTGGAGATTTCTTATCAAGAGTAGATAACATAAAAACAATTATAGAGTTTGATAAAAAAGTAATTAAAAGGTTTAAATCATCAGAGAATAAGTTGAATGAAAAACAGCAAAGTTTAAATAAGACAAAGTATGCATTACAGAATTTGCAAGTAGAAAATAAGCAGAAGCTAGATAAGATAATTGTTACTAAAGAGTCACAAAATAAATTAATAACTCAACTAAAGAACGAGGAAGTTGTTAGTAAAAATTTACAGGATAACTTAATAACTGAACTGGATAAAGAAAGCATTGCTAAAGAGTTACATAATAAATCGAAAATTGAACAAAAGAACAAGAAAGATATTACTGCACAGCAGATAGTTAAGCCTCAATTGTTAGTAGATAAAAGTATAGCGAAATTAAGCGAAATAAGAAAATCAACGCCTAAATATACACCTTCAAGGGGTTCAGGTACTGCATCGAATGGTGCTATAATAGCCTACGCTTCTACCTTTCTTGGAACACCATATTTATGGGGTGGGACAACTCCTTCAGGTTTTGATTGTTCAGGATTTACACAATACGTATATGCGCATTTTGGAATATCTATAGGTAGAACCACCTTTGATCAGATAAATAATGGGGTAGAAGTTTCAAAAGATAATCTACAACCTGGAGATTTGGTGTTCTTTGGAACTTTTGCAAACCCACATCACATGGGTATGTACATTGGAAATAACAATTATATCCATGCACCTCATACAGGAGATGTGATTAAAATTACAGCTTTGGGAAGAAAAGATTTTGTAACAGCTAGAAGAGTAAAATAGAAAGTACATATATTGTGTAAAGTACAGTTCTCAAATCTATTCATATTGGATTCTTGTACTTAGGTGTATTATATGGTATAGATGAGTTACTTAAGTAAAATATGAACAGAAAGATGTACATTATATAATAACGCATTAAGGTTTGCTTTAATTAAAACAGGGACAAGTCTTCGTAGAATCAAAAGCGCTTATTTCTTTGCTAAGTCTAGTGTGGCTAGGGTTTACGAAATATCCTGTGGGGCAAATATTATACATATTTTAAATGGTGTTAAACAATACATAAAATAATTTACAACTTCAAATAATCTTGTGGTAGTTCATAATGCACCTTTTTGATTATTCTAACTATAATATATATATAGCTCAAGACATATTTCATAGTCTTGAGCTATAGTTTTAAAGTTGTTTTTTTTTATTATCATGACAAGATGATTTGCCTTCTTTTGAACCTTTAAGCATCATTGGTAGCATTATTAATGGACAAAGAAAAGGAATTATTGATATTAATGTAACTCTGAAAGCAGTATTCTCAATCTTTAAAAATGGAATTACTGCACTTAGCAATATTGGAAGACCACAGCAGAATACCATCATTAGAATGTGTTTCATTGAACTATGACCCTTATTTTCTTTTTTTTCATCATTTACCTGACCACTCATATAATTAGATTTCTCCTTTAAACTTATTTTATAGGTATTTATAAATTTTTACTATCATTTATTTAATAATTACTTCATTAAAATAACTGGTTCCTTCTCTATAATTCAAATTATTAGCTAGAACTATATATATTTTTAACTTTACCAGTAAGTATTGTTTCATTGACCTTATCTCGTAGCACTTTTTTAAAAATTGTCTTATCATTATATATAACTTTTATTTTTTTAGATTTTAAACTTATTTCTAAGCCTTCTATTCCATGAAGATTACTTAGACACTTAGCTACATTTATTAGACATTTATCACATAACATATTGCACTGTTTAAAATTAACTGTACGATCTTTCATATTATAAACCCCCTTATTTGTATAATACAAAACTTATATGTAGATGATATGAAGAAATATACAAAATTCATTAAATATTATTTTAAAAAAGTTTATAAAGTATATTACATAATTAAAGGGTATTAATAGTTTAATTTATTTAAACTATTTATAGTATTGATTTTGAAGCTCTGATAGAACTATATGTGTTCATATTTAAAATTCAAGAAAAACAGGTCATAATAGGGGGTGTAATAAATATAGATTCGAGTAAATCTTCATAATATCTTTATGTTATTTTGTAATAATAGTATTTAGATATATTAAAATTAATAGGGTAAGGGAGAATGGATAATGAAAGAATTATTTAGTGTTGGTCCGTTTCATGTGTATTTCTTTGGTCTAATGGTTGCAATTAGTATAATTTCAGCAATTTTCTTTGCAGAATGGCAAGCAAAAAAGAGAGGAATTAAAGATGACATTATGTTTAATCTAGCAATCATTGGAGTAATAGGTGGTGTAGTTGGTGCTAGGTTATTTTATATA
>DHIM01000057.1:427-894 GCA_002403785.1 Clostridium sp. UBA4746 | reverse complement strand
TTTTATATACTTTTTTATAATCCTTCTTTCTATTTTAGTCACCCAATGGAAATATTAAAAATAAATGAAGGTGGATTATCCATACATGGTGGAATATTAGTTGCAATGGTTGTAGGATACATTTATTCTATTAGGGTTAACATATCATTTTTTAAATTAGCAGATATTTTCGTAATGGCTGTGGCACTTGCGCAAGGTATAGGGCGAGTTGGTTGTGATGTTTTCGGTAAGGCAATGACGAATATTATGCCTTGGGGAGTTAGTGTTGGTGGTAACATTCTGCATCCTGCTCAGGTATACGAATTTATTTTAGACTATATTCTCTTTATTATTTTGTGGAGAAAAAGTGAAGATCAGAAGTATGATGGCCAATTGTTTGTTACTTATATTATAGGTTTCTCATTAATTAGAGGTGTTGTTGAGTTCTTTAGAATTAATCCAATAATTTGGGGACCTTTTTCGATATC
>DHIM01000057.1:0-201 GCA_002403785.1 Clostridium sp. UBA4746 | reverse complement strand
ATTTGGGGACCTTTTTCGATATCTCATTTGCTGAGCTTAGTATTTATAGTTGCTGGGTTAATAATTCAATATTATTTAAAAAGAAATAATAATTATAAAATTGAAAATGATGAATGTGTTAAGACACCTATCTATTTAAAAACAATGATTTTAATACTTCTTATAATTTTTTCACTTATAATTTTTTATATGGTTCAGGGA
>DHIM01000105.1 GCA_002403785.1 Clostridium sp. UBA4746 | reverse complement strand
AGATGTGTATAAGAGACAGATATTTATAGTTATATGTCACACATGTGACTAAAGTTCTCTAGTGTGGCTAAATGCTAAAGCTAATTTACGGAGTTGATTTATATGAATAGTATGAACGCTATTGTTTGGTTATTTCCTATCATCTTTATGGCCCATGACTTTGAAGAAATTATATTTATTTCAGCTTGGAGGAAAAAGTATAAGGATTACATTGACACTTGCACGATGAAAAAGATACCATATTCAGATTTTAAAAGTACGGCTTCTTTCTCAATTGGAGTAGAAATTCTCTTTCTCATTTTTTCGTTTTCCGCCTTGTTTTCAATTATCTTTAATAACTATTATATTTGGTATGGGCTTTTCTTTGCCACTACAACTCACTTTATTACAGCTCATTTTATTTTGACCTTAAAGTTTAAACATTATGTTCCAGGCATTATAACTGCAATTTTATTTTTGCCTTTAAGTATCTATATTCTTTATACTGCAACATTAATAATAGGATTTGGTCTAACTGAAATACTCTTATCTTGTGTTGCTGGTTCGTTATTTGCGTTTGTGATTTATGTTTTTCTTCACAGTGTAGAAAAAAACTTTGAGAATCAATTACATAAATTTTCAAATTAATGAAGTATTATTTTCCCGTTTATAAAGTACGTTAAATATCTCTACTACTTTTTTATATTCTTTAGCATAAAAGGCATTCAAGATAACTGTTTTATGTTGAATGCTTTCTTGTTTTATTCAAATAATAACTTAATAATAGTTTCTTGCTCTTCACCTACAAGAATTCCATCTGGTGCTATATGAACTAAGACTTCATTCTTTGCCCATAAACCTCCAATAGACGATAATATATAATTGGCACATTTTTTTAGCATTTCAAATTGTATATTTAAATCATTCGTGTTATACATTTGATTTATAATATAAAGTAATTCAGGCTCATTGTTTTTAATATAGTTTATGTGAGCCTTCGGTTTTCCTATTTCTAACTTCTTTATCTTTGCATAACATTGTAAGAACCAATCAAAAGAAGAAAATATAAAATATTTAGAATATAATTCATCTTCATGTAATCGGTATTCTAATTTATCTATAATATGTTGAAATGTAAATCGAAAAGTATTTTTTTCACAATCAGATAAATACTCAACAATTCTCCAATCTACCTTTACCTTTTCTAAGATATTTTGAGTTATACCATTTTTATCATGAAGAATTATACAATTTAAATGAACTAAAAGGAATCCATTTGATGGGGCATCTGCTGAAAAATCATCGACAGATAAAAGCATACAGTCTATAGGTATATCTGCAATGTGAAAATGTACACCTGTAATATTATGAGATATAGGCTTATTATAAATAATAGTTAAATCATAATCACCACCAACACTCATATTACTATGCGTTCTACCACCGTATTCAACAATTCCAACTATATCGTTTTTCTTTTTCAAGTGTTCAATAAAACTATTGATATTACTAAATGAATTTGTGTAATTTAACATATGCTTATCTCCCCTCATTATAATAACTAAATTTTCTATTTTTTAGATGCACCTAACCTTTTAATAAGTCCTTCAACCAACTTTATAGAATTTAGTGCTGCCATTTCTATGTTCCTTTCAAATGTATCTGAACCACTTTCATCTGCATTATCCGACATTGAACGAATAACTATGAAAGGAATGTTATTTACATAGCTTGTATGAGCTACACTAGCACTTTCCATATCAACACATAACGGATTAAAAATTTTTATTAAACTCTCCTTTCCCTTATGTGTAACAAAGCCTTCGCCAGTAATGATTCTTCCAATATGGCACTTGTTTGGAATTGATAAAGATTCACCGATACTCACACATAACCTTAGAAGTTCAGCATCTGGTCTAAAATATATATCTTCCATCCATGGATGATATTCTGTTAAGATTCCTTGTGCTACATCATGATACGCAACCTCACTTGAAATAACTGTGTCTCCAATCTCAAGTTGTCTATTTAATGCTCCTGCAACACCTGTTAATACAATATGAGTAACTTTAAATATACTAATTAAAATTTGTGAAGCAATAGCAGCATTAACTTTACATACTCCTGAAAATACTGATACTACCTCAACGCCTTCATAAATTCCTGAATAGAATTTTAACATGGCATGTTCGCTAAGTTTTTTATTTGATATTTTATTTATAAAAGGCATTATTTCTCTTTCTGTAGGTCCTAATACTCCTATTCTCATAACTTTATCCCCCTATTTATCATAGTTTATTTTTAATATTATTCTTGTACGACTTAATCTACCATTGCGACACTCATAATCCCAACGGGCACGCTACCATACAGAAGCCGCAAGCATTTTTTCTACCATGCTTTTTTAAATATAGACTTCTTTTGGAATTACATAATTGATAATTTATTAATTCCTCACGAAGTTTATTTATATCCCATTGTATCCCTTTTAAAGCCTTATGCGGACAGGCATCTATACAAAGAAAACATTCATCATCACACATACTTTGAGTAATAGGTTTTCCTATGGGTAAATCATAATTTATTAATACAGCTGAAAGTCTTACCCGCGGTCCATACTCTTTTGTAATTAAAACTCCATTTTTCCCAATCCACCCAATTCCAGAATTAATAGCTGCATATTTAAAGGAAAATTGTGCTATTAGACTTTCTTCATTAGTCTGAGCTACTGGGGGTACATAATATTGGATGCTGTATTTTTTAAAAACATTTAACAAATCAGAAATAATTGAATTAATTTGTTCACGGGTATCACATAGCACCTTTTCAAATTTTTCTTCTGAATAGTTATTTAAAGATATAATCTCTTTATGAGGAACTGCTAATACGAGAGCACACTTATATTGACCGAAATAATCTGAATAAGAAGTATCTGTTATTCCTAATATTGCACTTGGATAATTTTTCATTTCACCAATTATCAATTCATATATTTTATTTTCCTGAATCATAATACTCCCCCAATTATAGTTTTTACAAAATTGCTTTTAATAAAATAAACTTATTAATGATGCAATATACTTTCATAAATCTCTCAATACACAAAGTTGTTTTAGTTATTGATAATACTACAATTTTAAAGGAAGCCATTTTAGGCTTCCTTTATTTTAAATTTTAAAAATATTATGAAGCTATAGCGATATTATTTATGCAAGTATTAAGTGTTAGTATTTCAGTTTCTTTAATAGCAACCTTATAAGAATCTTTTCTTGCGAGCCATGAATTCAATTCCACCGTGATAATGTGGATTCCCATGGCTATAATAATACTCTAACCCTTCGGAACAACAGAATAGTTCAAATTCTGAAAAATAGCTATTTATTTCTTCTTGAGTGAAGTAATGTATATATGATTCCTTTTCTTCTATATCAGTTGTATTTTTTTCTACTTGTTTTTCACTTGTTTTCATTAATTTATATCGTGGTTCTAAAGTTGAAAATATATTCAAATATACTACCCCGTCTTCTTTTAAACCTTCTTTTATTTTCTCTATTATTATTTTTATCTCTGATTTTCTAAAAAAATTTAAAACATTAGCTACAATAATTAATGTGTAAGTGTCTTTCTTTATATCATACTCTCTTAAATCAGAATTAACTAAATTAATTACCAAATTTTTTTTATTAAGATTTTCTTTACATCTATTTAAAGCTGTTTCAGTGATATCTACTCCATCAATATTAAATCCTTCAAAAGTAAATGGCAGAGCATTTCTGCCTTCTCCAATCCCTAAATCAAGTAAATTTCCCCTTTTTATTAAATCAAAATATTGCATTAATTTCGAGTCAGGATTTGAACCCCATAACTGTTTTGTATTTTGATAAGTTTTTTCCCATACATTATTGTTATCTCCCAAAGCATTTACCCCTTTCTTACCATTGTTTCCTTATCTTATTATATAAAAATTAAGTACGTATTTCAAATATTTAACATTATTAAATATAAATTGCTTCTCTTATTTTAAAATCCTTTAACTTTGTATCAGAATGAGATGTATGTGATTAAACTAATAAATGTTTGCTTTTTTCAGTATCCTTCTCTGTTTTAAAGAACTCTAACCACTTAAACCAGTACATGTAGTTAGCAAGATATTTTGTAGCAACACTATGAAACTGATTCACATAAGAGCCTTTCTAACTCTGTATGTTTCATCCTACCTTTACATATTAGTTCAGTCATAATGTTTTTATAATAGTTATACTGAACCCTTAAAACAGAAACTGTTAATTCTCAGACATAGCTCCTATTTACTAAACTAAATGATGTAACACATATAGTAGTTTAGTTAAATTAGACTTATTTTTAAATATAACTTAAATAGCATATTTAAACTCTAATATGTAGTTTATTACGTTGATTATTGAATCTTTTGCTTACAAATGTAGAATTTATCATCTAGAACTTGTTTTATGCTGTACAGCTTTTTAATACTTTCTTAGTGGTCTTATTCAAATGTATTGTCTGCAAACATAACTAATTCTCAACTTAATCCACTTTTCATTTATATTAACAATTTTCCCCATTACAACATTTATACATAATGACCCTATTCATAATCCCCAATACTTCTTCCCTATACACTTTTTAATTTACTCAATTATGTTTTTTACCATTTCTTCTAGAAGAAATGCTTATGCCATAATATTTATTCTAACTTTATTTCACTTGAATTGGTAATTAGCTCCTCTATATCATTAAGAAAATTATCATATATGTCATCTGCTCTCCTAGTATCCTTGCAAATAATTGTAGTCAGCTTTTTACTTCTCCCACTCGTGCACCTATTTTGAACATTTATTATACGGTCATCTATTCTATAAAGTGCACTTGCAGGCTGACTTTTATGATAATATAATTTTATACTACTCTGAGTTGTCTTCCTTTTTCTTACTATTTTCTCAGCATATAAATTCTTCCACATAACTGATACGTCTTGTATTCTTTTTTTTAAGTCATCAGATGTTGTTACATAAGATTGTGCTAACCCCTCAATAAAAGGAGACTCTGGGTCAACAAGTATAACTCTTATATTACAATTTGAAGCTACTAATTTATCTTGGATAATATCAATATTATTTGTAGTCCACGTTCTTCCATATACATGTAATATATCTATGTTTCGCTTAGCTGCTTTTAAGTAATATCTATAATCCACATCTGATATATCTGTAAATACTTCTTCTATACCAGTTTCATCAATTTCTTGTTTTAACTTTATTTTAGACAAGATAAGTTCTATCAAATTATCCTTTATAATTTTTTCATTCACAGCACTAAATATACCTGCAACAATTATAGCAGATGCAATATTACTACAACTTGTTTTCAAAAATTCATTAGTTATATACTGACTTGCTAAAATAAAGCCTACCCCTAATAGCAATAATATACATATCAAAAACCAAAAGGACCATTGCTTATTCCTTACTTGTTCTTTTCTCACGATAACCACTCCCCAATCACATATGTTAGTAGTTATTATAACATAATATGGACAAACACCCATCATATAGAAATTATCCTTCATTATAATTTATGAACTATATCCTCACCTTTTAACAGATATATTCACCATCCTTTGCGCCAATGATTATGGTCTCTTATTTTTAGAAATAACTCACTTTAAAAATATAAAAAAACTTCTTACCATTAGTCAAGATAAATCTCAACGTTTATCTTAAGCATAGCCTAATCTTTTAGGGCAATGTAAAATCTTTAGAATGTAGATTATTATAATAAGAATTAACTGGAGTGAAATTCTTGATTGGATTTATACCATTAACAGTAAGTTCTTCGTTTGTATCCAAAAATCCAAAACGATGATAAACTTCTATTGCATATGGAGATGAATTTACTGTAATCTTACTAATATTATCCTCACTTTTACATCTCTCTTCAACTGTTTGAAATAAACTTCTTGCTATGCCTTGTCTATGATACTCTTTATGCACAAACATCATGCATATATGATTAATTCCTCTTGTTGCAATTACACCTGTTAAATCAAGTTTTAATTCTGCTGAATCATATTGTTCAATAATAGAATTGTAAGATATAAATTTTCTAAATTCTTCAATGCCTTGTTTTGAGTAATCAGGTGCTTCGAATTCTTGAAAAACTCTCCACACTAAATCAAGAGCATTTGTGATATCATTTTTCTGCAACTTTATAATTTCCACACAAATTCGCCTACCTAATAAAATATATTACTTCGCATAGTTTATTAATTTCATTTTTAATAATTCGTCATTCTTCAGTTTGATTTTCATTAATATTTACCTCTTATCATAAACATTAATGACTAATAAATTTAATTTTTTTACTAGGTCCATCATTTACATTTTTATAATTTGGACTCTTAGAAATTTCGTCTCCTCTTTCTATCCCACTTTCAGTTATACCATCTGAATTAATCAAAGTTGTTTCCCTATTCCACTTTATTACTTGATAGTCTATCCCTTGATATATAGTCGTGCCGCCATCTTTATAACTGGTAACTGGTATAACAAAAATTGGTCTTTTATTGTATGAGACTAGCATTGAATCAATTCCATAGGATATTTTAGGAAATAACGATGCAATCAATATAATAAACATGAGAAATGCAACTAATAAGAATTTTCTATATCTTTTCAAACCTTATCCTCCTAATAACAATGTTTTTTAGCAACGAAACAATATTTTAAAAGTGTGAAGCAACTAATGACATTTCATATTCCCTCTTTACCTAACGAATAGTAGTGTTTGTTAGTTGAAGTTTAATTTTAATAATAGTAAGTTAGAACCTGTGGTTCCCAAAACTTTTGATAATTTTCATTTAAACTCCCTACGCAAATTCCTTCAAATAAACAATGTTCATATTTTTCTAAAGATATAATTGAATGTAAGGTACATGGATTTTTACTAAACTGCCTATCTCTACAAGTTTGCATCATTTTTTCCTGTAATCAATCGATATTTAAGTTTTTTCTCCATTGTAAATACTCCCTTGCATTAATTAATATAGCATTCTGTTTTTATTCAACATAGTAATCATTCTTTATTATAGAGAACATGACCATTGAACAATATAAGAATCATGTGAATTAAGCATAGTGTCACATTTTGCCTATTATCTTAATAAAGGCATACTCCCTGTTAGCTTATTAACTTTTTTCCTATTACCACATATAATAAGACCAAAATAAGTGTGTTCCGTTTCTGGTGTGGTTGATATTTTCTGTAAATATTCGGTGTAAATATTACAACTTTGTGCAACATCAGAAAAGTCAGCCACAACAATATCATTAAAATCAGAAGTGAATAATTTTTTTCTCAATTCCCTAAGTATTTCCTTGTTCCCTTTTAGGATTGGAACAGGTATTTTAATAATGCCTAAATGGTTTTGTCCCGAAGCGTCGGTTGCATCTTCACCTACAAGTTGTGGAATATGCTTTCCTAACGTAATGCCTAATATTGCAGCAGTATTTGCAAGTATTCCAATTGGAAGATTTTCATCTATTACTATAACGCATTTTGTATCTTGTTCTGGTATCATTTATTTTCCTCCTTAATTTTACAATTTGTTTCCCCTCTGAAATAAACAACCCTGCTAATGTAAGAATGATTCCCACCATTGCAATCCATGTAATATTTTCATGTAGCAAAACGGCAGACGAAACTACTGTGATTACAGGTACTAAGTAAATATATACACTTGTCTTAACGACCCCCAAAATCTTGACAGACCAATTCCAAGTTACAAAACATAGCGCAGAAGCACCAAAACCTAAATATAAAATATTCAGTAGGTATGCCGCGCTGGTAAACCTGTCTAAACCCAGCTTGAATTTAAACATAAATATTACGGGTATCATAAAAAATAATCCATAAAAAAACACTTTGCGCGTAGACCCGATAGTATTATACTGAAATCCGCTAATTTTTCTCATAAGAACAGAATAAACAGCCCATACAATTGCAGCAATCACCGCCAATATATCACCTAAGGGATTTAATTTCAGTACAAAATCCCCATTAAAACTAACAAGTATAATACCTAATGTAGCCACTATAAACCCAATGAAAAAGCGTAACGTCAGCTTTTCGTGGTCTAGAAACATATGCGCAAAAATGGCAGTGAAAAATGGAGCGATTGAAATAATGACACCAACATTGGACGCAAGTGTGTAGGTTAGTGCAATGTTTTCTAAAAGAAAGTACAAAGTTACCCCTAGTAGTCCAGCTACTACGAAATATAATTCTTGTTTAAGATTTAACATTTTGACGTGGTGTGGGTATACTAACAATAAAGTAATATAACCAATTATAAATCGAAAAAATAGGATTTCTATCGGCATGAAATCTTTTAACAATACTTTAGTCGAAACAAAAGTTGTTCCCCAAATTAGAATTGTGATAAGTGCCGACAAATGTCCAGCAGTATTTTTTTTATCAGTCATCTTCTGTCCTCCTACATTTGCCTCTAAATATATTCATGTATTGCTTTGGTGTTAGACCAATTAGTTTTTTAAAAAAATTTGTGAAATGGCTTTGGTCTGTAAAACCTGTTTGCAACGCGACATCTATTGGAGCAATACCCTGTTCTAAAAATTTCTTTGCTTTACTAATTCTAATGGTTTCAAGGTAGCTATATGGTGATATTCCCTTTTGTTTAGTAAAAGAACGTAATAA
>DHIM01000170.1 GCA_002403785.1 Clostridium sp. UBA4746 | reverse complement strand
AGTGCAATAATCCAAGCATATAACGGTTTTTTATAATGAAGATATAATAATGGGAACAATATATAATTAAATATAATAGAAAACCATATATTCCAACCGTTATGGTGAGTAAAATATCCAAATTTCATACCAATCAATTCTGCTATAGTGAAAATAGCAACATAAAACGAAATATGGGTAATGATTTTCGTTATTTTCTTTGGAAACTTAGGAATGAACAGCATTACTATACTTGGATATACTGTTATACAAACAAATAAATCACAAAAAGTGTGACTTAATATTTTTGTTTCATACGACCATAATGTATGATTATATGTTAAAAGAGTGCAAGCAACATTGCTTAAAATAAAAAATAGTATAGTTGGATAGTAATTCTTCCAATTTCTCCAGTCCCCAAATTTATAGCTGATGACAATAGATACAATTGCTAGAAATATATAGTACATAGAACCACCTACCTATCTCGAATATTAATGATGGTTAACAGTAAATAACTCATATTGTTAGTAATGCCCTAATTTATTTAAATAAGTTAAGGCATTTTTATAAAGTACGTTAAATATCCGTGTAACATACTTTGGCTATATAGAGATAACGTTAACGACTCATTGGCTTTTGTACGAACTTCGTTAATTTATGTTTTCACGACATTTAAGAAAATTTAATATTATGTTGAATGGCTTACTTTATTTTGTACGCTGATTTCTGTCTTCCATTTGAGGAGGTTCTTCCATCCATTTATGTTTAATCATGATTTTTCCACCGTCTTTTGAAAAATCAAATATATTTTTTGACATTGGCTCAACTTCAGAATCCTAATCTATTCAAAATGTGAACAAAGTAAATACTACATAATGATTTGTATCGTTTCTCACCTCTACAATCTTTTTAATTATTATCTGTCACTATAATTAACTTTATACATATGAAAGTTAATTATTACCGAAATTTGTAATCAATATGATAAGAAATAGAGTATTAAATCCACATGCTAAGGCTGGATTAAATAAATTTAAAATGGAAGCTGCTAGGGAAGTAGGTGTAAATCTTACAGAATGTTACAATGGAGATTCAACTTCAAGAGAGAAATGTTCTGTAGGCGGATAAATGGTTTTTATCACAAAATTAAAAAATATATTTTAATTTTGTATATAGAATTCACGGAAAAAATAGTATAATTAAATTAAGTAAATATGTAGTACTCGTATTTTGGGACGAAGTAATCAAAATAGCTTATTGCGAAAAATTATATAAAAACACGAATGATTTAAAAGGGGGGGGAAGATGCTAAATGATTTATTTATAAACGTTTTATTACTCATAGCCGTTACTTTTGTTGCTGGTCATATTTTAAAAGACATACCGAAAGAATTCATAAATACTTTATATGGAAAGATAATATTGGGTGTTGGTGGCGGACTTACGGGTATTTTATTAATGATATATACAATTCACATTAAGGGAACTACGACAATACTTGATTTGAGATTTTTTGCAATTATTATGGTTTCTTATGTAGGTGGTATTATACCTACTATAGTTTCAGGAATTATTATAGGGATATATCGTGCAGTACGTTTTGGTATAAATATATCATGTATTGCTGCACTTTTCGAAATACTATTATTTATAATATTTTTTCATATAATTGATAAAAAGATTAAAGCAGAATGGAAAAAGTGGTTTTTAAAAACTCTAATTTCATTGGTTGTATTAATACCTATTATCTATTATCTATTAAGAAGTGTAAAAAATGTTCAAATAATATGTTTTGAATTCTTTTTAGTAGCTACATTTGCAGGTGCATTAGAGTATTTCTTATTAGATTATGTTCACAGTTCAAATGAATTATATAGGATATATAAAAAAGACTCTACAAAGGATTTTCTTACAGGACTTTATAATACAAGACAATTTGATAAAATGCTTAACCTGGCTTTCGAAAGAATATTGGAAAACAAAGGAAAATTATCTTGTTTTATGATAGATATTGACCATTTTAAAAAAGTGAATGATACTTATGGACATTCGATAGGTGATATAGTCCTTAAAGAATTAGCATACATATTAAAAAAGAATTGCAGAGGGATGGATGTTGTAGGGCGAATCGGGGGCGAAGAATTTTGTGTTTTACTTTTTGATTGTCCTAAAGACCAAACTTTTTCAATAGCATCGAGAATAAATAAGGCTGTTGAAAAATATGGATTTAATATAGGTGAAGACAAATTCATAAATATTACAGTATCTATTGGAGTTGCAATCTATCCTGATACAACGTTTAATTTAGAAGATATAAAAGAAAAAGCAGATATGGCTCTTTATAAAGCTAAGCAAAGTGGGCGTAATAAAGTTTGCTGTAGTGAAATATGTATTCATCAATAATTTTTTATTTTTATAAGTGGTTTATTAATTATTAATATTTTTATTTCATAATATTCTTATATATCATCTCAAATTATGTCAATATTAAAGTAGTTAATTGCATACATAAGAATAACAATGGCTCTATAGGCTAAACAAATGTCGTAAAACCTTGATTGAACTAAACCGCTAAAAGCGGTGGCAGATATGTGCTAATATA
>DHIM01000169.1:1591-3398 GCA_002403785.1 Clostridium sp. UBA4746 | reverse complement strand
AGCGACTCATTCGAAGTTGTACAAATGTTGTTAATTTATCTTTTCACGACATAACTTTTTAATAACTATTATTACATTTTTATTCAGACTTATTATATTAACTGTTTTTTATCATATAATTAACAAAACATATTTTATATTTCTTATAGGGGTGCAGCAGCAGGCATCTTTTAGCGTATAATTTCCGCGTTTTTCTGCCAGTACCCCTTATATATATTTACGGTAAAAATAGTATTACTAAGTAAAAATTTATGTAGTACTCGTATTTTAGACGAAGTAATCAAAATACTTTATTCCGAAAAATCCTATAAAAACAAAAATGATTTAAAGGGGAGAAAAGGTGCTAAATGATTTATTTATAAACATTTTATTACTCATATCCGTTACTTTTGTTGCTGGTCATATTTTAAAAGACATACCCAAAGAATTCATCAATTCTTTATATGGCAAGATAATATTGGGTGTTGGTGGCGGACTTACGGGCATTTTATTAATGATATATACAATTCACATTAAGGGAACTACCACAATACTCGATTTACGTGTTTTTGCAATTATGATGGTTTCTTATGTAGGTGGTATTATACCTACTATAGTTTCAGGAATTATTATAGGGGTATATCGTACAGTACACTTTGGTATAAATATATCCGGTTTTGCTGCACTTTTAGAAATACTATTATATATAATATGTTTTCATATAATTGATATAAGGATTAAATCAGAATGGAAAAAGTGGTTTTTTAAAACTTTAATTTCATTGGTTATATTAATACCAATTATCTATTATCTATTAAGAAATGTAGAAAATGTTCAGACAATATGTTTTATATTCTTTTTAGTAACTACATTTGCAGGTATATTGGAGTATTTATTAGTAGATTATGTTCACAGCTCAAATGAATTATATAGGATATATAAAAAAGACTCTTCAAAGGATTTTCTTACAGGACTTTATAATACAAGACAATTTGATAAAATGATTAACCTGGCTTTTGAAAAAGTATTAGGAAATAAAGAAAAATTATCTTGTCTTATGATAGATATTGACCATTTTAAAAAAGTAAACGATACTTATGGGCATGCTATAGGTGATATAGTCATTAAGGAGTTAGCACATATACTAAACAAGAATTGTAGAGTGTTTGATGTTGTAGGGCGAATTAGGGCGAATCGGGGGTGAAGAATTTTGTGCTTTACTTTTAGATTGCACTAAAGACCAAACTTTTGAGATAGCATTGAGAATAAATAATGCTGTTGAAAAACATGAATTTAATATCGGTGAAGACAAATTTATAAATATTACAGTATCTATTGGAGTTGCAATCTATCCTGATACAACGTCTAATTTAAAAGATATAAAAGAAGAGGCAGACATGGCTCTTTATAAAGCAAAGCAAAGTGGGCGTAATAAAGTTTGCGAAAGTTAAATATATACTAATCAATAAATTTTTATTTTTATAAAAGGTTTGTTAATTGCTAAGATTTTCATTTCATAATATTCTTATAAGTCGTCTCAAATGATGTCAATATTAAAGTAGTTAATTGCATACATAAGAATAACAATGGGTCTATAGGCTAAACAAATGTTGTTAAAGTCTCTTTTCACGACATTTTTTATTCTAATTATAGTTACAACAAGTGTTCTTTATACTATAGAAAAAAGCCCTATAAAGTATAGTAATGTAGCCTATAGAATAGACAATTTTAAGAAGTCTACCCCATAGGCTACATTATATTAATGGATTTATTTTAATTAAAGGGGGCTCTAATTAAATAATAAATTACTTGTTACTTTAAGGTATAT
>DHIM01000169.1:0-1558 GCA_002403785.1 Clostridium sp. UBA4746 | reverse complement strand
TATGAAAGTTGAGTAAGAGAAGCAGCCCTATTAAGTATAGTAATTTAGCCTATAGAATAGACAGTTTTAAGAAGGCTACCCCCTTACTTGTTACTTTAAGGTATATTACGTTAGATAAGGTATGTCAATACTAAAAACATTAAACGTTACTTTTTAGACATTAAAAAACAATTATATGGATAATAAAAGGGCATTCAAGATAATTTTCGTTATATTGTATGAAATGATATTACATCGCTGTAATCATATTTATTTTTGATTTTGTTACAGGTAGAAGAGGGCACTAGAGTATATTTAGGAATAGTAGTTTTAATTTGGGATCAAGAAAATGTATGACCCAAATACTTTTAAATTCTGGATCGTCATTTTATGTGATGATCCAGAATTTGTTTTTTGTTGAAGATAACATTTGTTGTGTTGAATGGCTTTCTTGCCAGCAGTGGACTATTTTATCGTCGTATCGACGTCTTAAGTCATTGCATTTATATATATATAGTTCACTAGTTTTT
Source organism: Clostridium sp. UBA4746 (assembly GCA_002403785.1). Classification (GTDB taxonomy): domain Bacteria; phylum Bacillota; class Clostridia; order Clostridiales; family Clostridiaceae; genus Clostridium_AD. The sequence continues at coordinate 1,049 of DHIM01000169.1, read as the reverse complement.
TAAATATTTACCCATTATTCTTTTTTACTAAAACTGCTGATACTATATAACGGTCCGGAGCATTCCCTATAAAATTGAAGGGGTAGCAGGTAGTCAGAGTGAGAACAGCATTTTTCGTAGGTACAATCACTGTTTTGTCATCCTTATGGACAATTCGAGTGCCGCTAATATCATATGTGAATGAGCCTGCTGATGTCTTCACAATGAGTTGATTTCCTATCTTCAATTTATTCAGTTGACTGAAGGCTGTCTCACGATGTCCGGAAATAACACAATTGTCTTTTTCCCCAGGAAGGACACTTTGTGTGAAATGTCCTACACCTTGTTTCAACTCTTTTTCCCCTGTGCCCTGTAGCATGGTTAGTTTCCGATTCAAAGTCGGAATGGTAATACTTCCAATATTGTCACCCTCCACTGGATATACTTGATAAAGAGGTTTATGTGCTGGTGGCAACCGTTTAGAAGTACCTGATTGGGCATTAGCATCCTTCACAATCTTCTTAATGACAAATGTTTTTTTTTGAGGGATACTTACCTTATTAGAATAATGGGTCTGTGTCCATATATCACATATTGACCAAGAGATAACTCCTAAGCCTAGTAGCGTTAATCCCAAGGATAAAACCGTAACTAGGGGACGTTTGCGTAGCAATTGATTGCGACGCAAGCGTTTATTTTTATTCATAACTCTTTCTTTTTCTCCAACCAAGGACTCCTACTAGCGTTAAAATAGTACCCATAAGGAGCAACGTATACAAAGTTGTGGAGGTTTTCGGAAGAACCCCTCCTTTAACAGTGTGTGAAACTGCTTTAGTGTCACCGTTTTTAACAGTAGGTGCAACTGCCTTAGTGACATCTCTTTTTATGGTAGGAGAAACTGCCTTAGTGGCATCTCTTTTGACAGTAGGCGTAACTGCTTTAGTGTCACCGCTTTTAACAGGAGGCGCAACTGATTTAGTGGCACAAAACCCATTTGTAATGGTATTGGTGTTTAGGGAAACCACACCATTTCTCGCTAGCAACTGCCCTTGTACTGTGGCACCATTAGC
>DHIM01000059.1:11208-11369 GCA_002403785.1 Clostridium sp. UBA4746 | reverse complement strand
TGCGTCCATGCCGGGCGCACAACTAAAAAAACACTCAACCATAAGATTGAATGTTTTTAAAAACCAAATATTGAAGTAATCTTGAAACTTTAGATAATTGTAAATATATGGTGGAGATAGGGGGACTCGAACCCCCGGCCTCTTGAATGCCATTCAAGCGC
>DHIM01000059.1:10599-10993 GCA_002403785.1 Clostridium sp. UBA4746 | reverse complement strand
AATGCCATTCAAGCGCGCTCCCAACTGCGCTATACCCCCATATTAAAGCTAATAGAATGGTGTGCGAACTCCCTATATAATATTATATCACAGATATTCTTTTATTTTAACACTATTATTATACATTTTTTTAAATATAAATTAATCACTATAATAGCTTAAAATCCAAGTTACTATAGTGATTTTTTTCTTAATAAAATATTCTTCTTGTAATAAAAAAATCCTCGACATTGCTTTATGTTAATATTGTCGAGAATATTATTTTATAGCTTATACTTTCCAAGTATGCCTTCAATAAACCTTCCATTTTCATAGAATAATTCACCATCTGCATAAATTTTTCCAACATTTCTCATATCACAAAGCATATCCCAGTGAATAATAGATCTGTTCC
>DHIM01000059.1:0-10473 GCA_002403785.1 Clostridium sp. UBA4746 | reverse complement strand
AAATAATAGATCTGTTCAACCCCCCCGCTTCAGGCATTGAATCACCGATAGCCATATGCACCGTACCACCAATCTTTTCATCAAAAAGCATATTTCTTGTAAAATCCTTAATTCCATAGTTAGTGCCTATAGCTACCTCACCAAACCTACAAGCTCCTTCATCAATTTTAAGAAGAGCTTTAAGTAGGTCTTCACCTTTCGTGGCTGCCGCATTAACCACCTTTCCTTTTTCAACCTCGAGTACTATTCCTTCAATTTCTTTGCCCATATATATTCCTGGGAAACTAAATGTAATTACTCCATCCACACCATCTTCAACCGGAGAGGTAAACACCTCCCCGTCTGGGAAGTTTACCTGTCCATCGCAGTTTATCCACTTTCTTCCTTCTATGTTTACTTTAATATCCGTTCCCTCTGAAATAAACTGTAACTCTTTTTTAGTATCAAGGAACCTAACCCATCTTTCTTGCTCTGCACTTATCCTTTTCCATTCTGCTACAGGATCTTTAGACTCAAGTAGACCCGCCCCATAGACAAACTCTTCATAATCACTAAAGCTCATTGAAGCTTCCTGTGCATCTGAATCGGTAGGAAATTGTGTACCACACCACCTTAAGGAACCATTGCCCATCTTCTCAGAATATATTTTTCTCCAACCTGTTGAACCTTTGGAAGACATTTTAATTTTCTCTGCATTAATTCTTGAAAATGCCTTTGTGTTTCTACTTGCCCAAGCAGAAATCCACACATCTGCCTTTTCTAGCATAGTTTTAAAAATAGTATCCTCTTGAAGAAGCTGCTCTTCACTGCTGTATTTAAGTTTTATTTCTGATACCTCCTGTGAAGAAAGTAAAGTTTCTACATATGCTCCTGCCTTCACGACTTCCTTTACCACCTCTACCATCCAAGGTGTTGCGACCTCATCACAAGATACAAATACAAAATCACCCTTTTTAATCTTGGTAGAATAATTCACAAGTAGCTTTGCGAGTTTGTTAAGTCTTTGATCTGCCATTTATAATTTCCCCTTTCATTTATACCATACAAATAAACCCTCTACATTTCTATATCCTTCCAGCTTATATTAAAGCTAGTTTTCCAAAGAATTATATTAACTACTAAAAGCACTAATGCATAAATCCCAACAAATATAATATTATTTCTAACAACTATATGAATTCCAGCAAATACGCCAAGTATCACTATTGTAATTAGTGATGGTCTTATAAGTTTACCACTATCTGCTGTAGCAAACTTTACGCTAAAGGGCATTGCCTTATTTGATACTTTAAAATACACTAATGATAATATTAAAAGAACTAAAAACATTACTATTAAGTCTATAATTATCGATGGCCCTTTTAATATTAAAAACACTAAAGCCTCTAATATATAAAGTGGTATTATTAGCTTAAATAAAGTTCCTTTTACTGCCCCTTTTAATATCACCCCTGGATTTTCTATCGGTAATACCTTGTATATAAATGCTCCCTTATAACTATCGCTATTATTTATAAAAGCTGTACAAAAGCATAGTAGGAATATACTTATATACATTAATAAATGAATTTTCCCACCAAACCCTGTTCGAATATTATCCATAAATGATTTACCCTCTCTATCCATAAACATAAATAGAACTGGCATAAATACAGCCATTGCAAGAGTCGGATACACTTTAAGCTTCAAATTTCTTTCTGTAGCTATCATATTTTGAGTAAATTTAAACATACTCTTTTCAATCTTGTCCTTACAAACAAGTCCTGCTATAAATTCTTTTCTTTTTTCACTACCCTTACTTACTGTTCCTCCATTTTCATTTAATTTTTGCAGGTTCTTTTCAAAATAAGGTACTACGCTTTTAATATAAAGCGTTATTAACAAAATCGGTCCTACTATTGCAAGTAAACATAAAAATATTAGAAAAGGCTGTTTATTCCCATCGATGTATATTCCAAATGGTGCTGCAAACCACATGGATGGGAGTAGCGCATGCCAAAATTTAGGCACATATTCACTATTCATACTAGTAGTATTAAAAACTCTAAGAACTAGTTGATATCCGAATGCAAATACAAAGGCTAATAATATTTGAAAATAGTTGATTATATCCTTTAGTTTTTCTCCATCAAAGAATTTTAAAACTAAAGTATATAATAAAGATGTTAAAGCTATAACTAATAATACTGCAAATATATTTTCTATACTAAATATCACAAAAAATAAGACTCCATAGTTTATTGTACCAATAACTAGTGGAATTAGATTTAATGACAGTGATATACCCATTAAATAAATACATATATGAGTAGTTTTCGCTGCATTAAATGTCTTAGTATTAATAGGCTTAGGTAATAATATATTTTTCTCACCTACATCTAGTAAAACTGCAGAAAAGTCAGATATCATAAGTGATACCATCATAAATAGATTTATACCTATTACAATATTTGTAGCTATCATAGATGTCATATTCCCCATCATTATTAATCCAATAAAAATGCTCATAAATACATTGATTTTTAATAAGGATAAGTAATTATTCTTGTCCTCACTCTCATCTGTCTTGATATTATTTTTCATGACAGTACTTACTCTACGACCATCCATGGTTAGTTTTATCTGCAGGATCATTCTCATAGTCTTATAGTTAACGCCCAATTTATTATATAATAATTCAAATTTGTCTAATATCTTTAATACATAAAAATTCTTCATGATTATACCCCTTCAACCAAAGAAACAAATTCTTTAGCAATCTCCGCATGCTCATTAAAGCCTGTTAGTTGATTGAATATTTCTTCAAGAGTTCCTTCCTTTTTATTATTATTAAGCTCCTCAAAACTCCCATCGGCAACTACCTTTCCATCATTTAAAAGCAATATTCTATCACTTACCTTCTCAACGACATCCATTATATGCGAGGAATAAAATATTGTTTTTCCTCTCGTAGCAAGGGTCCTCATAACTTCTTTAAACACCATTACACTATTAGCATCTAGTCCACTTAAGGGCTCATCTAAAAACAATATATCTGGATTATGAATTAAACTACATATTATAAGTAACTTTTGCTTCATACCTTTTGAATATGAGGATATTCTAGAATTTATTACGCCCTCCATACCAAATAACCCCATGAGCTTCTTTGCTCTCTCAATAAGTTTTTTCTCTTCTAATCCATATATTTCTCCTAAAAAGATTATATACTCATAAGCAGTTAAGTTTTCATATATATCTGCAAGTTCTGGAACATACCCTATTTTCTTTTTATACTCTACACTTCCATTACTTATATCTTGTCCTAGTATTTCTACTTTCCCTGTATATCCTTCTAATATTCCAAGCATTATTTTTATAGTAGTACTTTTACCAGCGCCATTTGTTCCTATATATCCTATTATCTGTCCGCGAGGAATCTCCAAATTTATTCCATTAAGCACTTGCTTACTGCCATAGCTCATTTGTAAATTCTTAATCGATATTATACTTTCTAAATTTTCCATCGTATCTTCCTCTCAAATGTGATTTATACCTGCTTACAGGTTAATGTAATTGTAACATAAATGGATAACAGTGGAAATAAAAGATGCCCTTTTTCAGATGGAGTTTTATAATATAATATATATACAATTGATATACAAGTTCTATGTTAGTCTTAATTTCCTTTCTGTTATTTCCAATAACTCTCTACTATCTCTCATTTTTAACTATCCCTCCCTCCATTTAAAGACTGATAAAAATAAATGTATAAGCTGTAGTGAATGTGTTGATGTGTGTCCAAAATCAGTAATAAAATATAGTCTCACAAAGTAATGATAAACGGACGTCCAAGGACCTCCGTTTTAAAATAAACATTTTATATCATTAAAAATTAAATATTGCTTGTGGGATACCCTGGAATACTTTTTTCAGTGGCTCCAAATAAAAGTTTTAGCTGGAATATTATCATATATAAACTTAGCATTAGTTAAAGCCAACCTTACACATCCGTGAGATGCAGCAACTCCAAGAGTGTTATCTATAATATAATTTCCCTTTCTGTTATATAGGACACTGTGAAATAGATAGTTGCCGCTTATTTGAGTAAAGTATTGACATCTAGCTCCTCCAGCTGAAATAAAATAGCTACCTTTACTTCCCACAGTAAAATTACCTTTAACTGTGGGAGTTCTTGCTTTTCCAGAAGAACAAATCATGGATTTAACAAGATTCCATTTCTTGCTAGATCCATTAAATATATTTACCCTTTGATGAGATAAATCAATCCATATAAAATAACTAGTTGAGCTAGAAAAATTTTTACTGTTTATAAATCCTTCTAACGAGTTGTTTAAGACTACAGGTTTAGGTATTGATTTTTGCATCACTGGTGGTTTATACATTGTCTCTGGAGTCGGCACCATACTAAGTTTTTTCAGTGTTAATTCACCAGCTATACCATCTTTGAGTATCTTATTTCTCATTTGAAAGTTTATAATAGCATAATAGGTTGCAAAGCCAAAATCGCCATCTGCATATAGTTTGTAACCAAACTTATTAAGTTTTTGCTGTATTTCCTTTACTTTCTTGCCCCTATCTCCCTGCTTAAAGGTTGTTTGAACAATTGGAAGTTGTTTTTTTGAATCACCAGGTTTAATACTTTTATTTTGAGTAATTTTATTGCTGTTATTTTGTACATTTTCTTTTGGTTTATTATTTTCAGAAACTGTTCCATTATTTTGATATGCTTTTGCGTCTGTAACAGGCAACTTCGCAGATTCCTTATTTTTATTTGCTAAAGTACAGCCACTAAAAATAATCATAAATATAAAGAGAATACATGGTAAATACCTTTTATTCATGCTAAATACCCCTTTTTTAGAAGTATGGATATGTTCCTTAACAGTATATTCTCTTAAAATCAAATTGCTACTACCTAACTTTTAAATTTAGCTATTATGGAAGCAGAGTTATCAGTATAACAATTTTTAAGGGAAGCCCAAATTTGGACTTCCCTTTGTCTGTATTTTATAAATATTACTAATTAAATATTAATTAAACCAATCTTGGATAATGGTTAAACATCAAGTTCACTTTCACCCCCTACTGGTAAAATCATCATTGTATGAGTAGTTATGCTGTTTGGCCTGATGATAATAACCATAAGACTGCATCTAATACATTTTCCGCTATATAATCAGGCTCTATATTAGCCCACTTATCCCTATACTTACCTAAAGCTTCACTTCCTGCACCAGTCATGACTAATATTTTCTTTGTACCAACATTATCTCCTGCCACCATATCACTCCACCTATCTCCAATCACAGCACATCTTGCTAGGTCAATGTCATATTCATTTGACGCTTTAATTAATAATGCAGGACTTGGTTTTCTACAGGAACATTGTTCCTCCTTTCTATGTGGACATACATATGCATTATCGAATCCAAACCCTAATAGTTCTTTTTCAAATTCATAAACCGTACTTTCACCTCTTGAAATTCCAGGTTGATTTGTAAATGCAAAAATCTTTATATTTAAATTTTTTAAAAGTCGTATTGCTTGTACACTAAATGGATACATCTTAAACTCACCAGGGTAAATTACTGAGCAATTTCCTCCAATAGTTCCATCCCTATCTATAAATACTGCGTCTATAATATCTCCCACCTATGTTTTCCCCTTCCCTATCTAAACAATATTGTACAACTTTTAAATACTACAATTTCTTTACATGTTCCATTATATTGTTCAAAGCAATTTAATAAATATAAATATCATTCTATTAATTGAATAAAAGAATATCCTAATTTCAAACCATAAAATATTAATATTACTCCACAAATTACATTTATCCATTTTATTATATTATTAAATTTACTATGAAACTTTGAAACAAAAGTTGCCAATGAAATAAACCATACAAATGATGCGGTGCAGACTCCTACTATAAAATATATTGACATTTCAGGAGAAAGTGTAGTACGAAATCCTCCTAATAATAAAGAACCATCAATTATAGCTTGAGGATTAAGCCATGTAACAGCAAAACATGCAACGATAGTTTTAATTAAAGATTTATCTATACTTTCATTTTCTAATACTTGTGAAGAAGTTGAACGAACCAGTCCAGTACCTATATAAATTACAGCAATACTCCCAAGTAAAAGAATTATCCCTTTTAATATAGAAAATTTATTAACCAAAAATCCTATACCAAAGAAGCATGAGATAGCAAGTGAAATATCAAAGATAATAGTTATAAGTGCAACTTGATATGTTTTTGATTTACTTTTTCGTATGGCAGTATTTATTAAATATAAGTTTTGAGTCCCTATAGGTGCTACATAAGCTAATCCAAATAGTAACCCCTGTAATAAATATTTAAGCATATTTTTATTCCCCTCTATAATATTCATTTGTATTTACAATCACATTTACAATAATTATTATTCTTGAGTTCCTCAAAATTTCCATCAGCAACTATTCGTCCATCATTTATAAGTAATATTCTATCACTTAATATACCACGCTTTATTTTTATAGTAGTATTTCACCAGCACAATTTGTTCATTTATATTCTATTATCTGTTTACATAACTACTACATAACTTAATCTGATTCATTAATATAATTGTAACATATATGGATAACTGTGGAGATAAGAGAATTCCATTATTTTTTCACTTCCTTTCCATAATTATTTATAATGTTATATGAATTTGTGCAATTCTATTTATTCAGAATAATTAGTGGGTATTAGCCCTAATTATAATTTAGAAGCATATGTATACAGATTTACTAGCTAACAAATGCGAAATACCGAGTTCCTATGAACTCGGTCTCATTCCATTGAAATCTATAACTTTCAATGCACTATCCTTTAAGGCGTACTATGCGCCCCCGTAATATGTCTAAAATTTACCTATAATATGCAATAATATCCTCAACTGTATTCATTCCAAAATTTTGTGGTAGCGGAAGACCTACTAGATCCTTTCCTACAAATCTACCATCGACATAATATTCAACTCCAGCAAAGTTCTCAAACCACATAAGTATTTTGTCAATATATGGAGTTTTAAGTTCCACCAATTCGCAAAAACTCTTAATAATGCATAATCCAAATGGAAAATCCTCTAAAAAGTATCTTGACTTAAAATCTGGAATATACCCCTTCTCTGTTTTTACCAATGGAGACTGGATATTCTTGAGCGCAGTCTTACTACTAATTTTCACCGTCATCTGCTGTGGTGTATCCGCTCCAAAATATTCTTTTACAAAACCAACACCCTGTACATCAAATATGTCTAACCTACGGCACAATTTTTGTACCTCTTCATCACAAGAGATTAGCATTGTTGAAGTTTCATCCGTCCATTCGTTATAAAACTGAACCATTTTTTCCCAATAAACTCCTTCTTTATATTCATGAAAGATTCCATAAAGTCTTGCAGTATGAAGAATTGGATTAGCTGGTGTAAGCGTAACCTGAAGAAAATTCTCTAGTGGATTGCACTTCATATTAAATATGTACTCCATTACCTTGCATATTTCTGATGTGTTGCGTGCTGGAATAGCTCCTATAAAAAGTTCTTCTTTCTTACCTAAGTCATAAACGGATTTACCGTACTCCTTTATTCTAGAAATACCATGAACCCTCTGAAATCCGAATAATGTACATCCACTTTCAATAAGTTCGTTGCAATAGAATTCTCCACCACCATTACCTGGCATCGTTCCAATCCATACTCCTTCTTTAAGAAAAGGCTTTATCCTTTGAATTGTTTTACTAAACATATAAGATGGAAGTGTGGATATAATAATGTCAGCATCACTAATTACTTCCTCCGGATTACTAGATATAACATCCACCTTTCCTGAGTATTTAAATGTGCCATCATTATCACAAACCTCAATAATATGGTTCCACTCATCTGGTCTAGAAGTCAATAATCGGACAGAAATATCCTCTTTCCTACCGATGTCTCCCATTACAAGTGTACCTATATTTCCACCACCTAAAATACATATATTCATGCTTAATCCTCCTAATCCATATTATTATTTTATACTTTCTTTTTACTCCAATATATTATTAAAAGCTAAACCCCTTATTATCCATAATACGATTAATAGCTATAGAATTAGAGTTATTCTTCGAACCATGCTACTATTATATCATATAAGTTCATTTAACCCCAGTATTAATATTTATATTAAAATAGCTTAGTATATCTCTGTTTTACTTAGCATTATGTCCACTGATGAATGTTTATAAATCTACTTCTACTGTATAAATTCAATCATATTATATTTTTACGACAAAAAACTACTGAAATAATTTTCTCAGCAGGATTTCTATATTCATTACAAGATGTATACTTTCCTGTCCCCTTTGGTCTCATCATAGAATAATAAAAACTAAGTTTACTTTAGTCTTTTACTATTTTAACTTCTTTATACTCTTATTTTACAGTTTTGATATAAACTGATTTTGAATACATACAACGATTAATCTAGTATGATCTTTAAATTCAATTTTAATAATTAAATTTAGGAAAAGCTCTAGTAGAACTAAAAAAGAAGGCATTTAATTGCCCTCTATATCTTTGTAAATAATCTTGTATTAATTAATATTGTGGATAGCATTTTTCTTTTTCTGAAGTAAACTGATAATTCCAGTTATAGTAAGTATTATTGTTAAAGCAACAATTGCACAAAATATATAACCCAAAGATGACTTAAGGAACGTACTACCGAATCCTGGTATAGAATAATCTGGTAACAAGGCTTTCCACTTATCTCCAAGTCTTGCCATTCCATCTGGAACAAATCCAATCTTTGATTTTAAATCATTACCCGACCATTCACCAAAGGCAGTACCTTGAGCTAACAGTCCGAGAGGAGCAAAAATAATTAAAGCGTTCAATGCATACCAATACTTCTTTATACCACCTATCATCTTTAATTTTTCAGGTGATGATTTTTGAGGTGGATAAATCTGTAGCATGGCAGGATTTGATTTTTGCAAATATTTTACTATAAGTCCTGTCACCATTCCTTCCACCGGACCGGCTAGCGTAAGATGGGCAAACAACATGGTCGGCAAAGTCTGCATCAGAGTATATGGTGCATACAAAGGAGTCCCATCAAGTTTATGAAATAATAATGGCTTAAGCCCAAGCTCAATTCCAGTACACAAAGCTCCAATATTAATTGCTACATACCCAGCTATAACTGAACCAATAAATCTACGTTTTGAAGAAATTTCAGACTTACCTGATATTAACTTATATATATAATAACTTACGAACGGAATAACAAATGCCATGTTGAATATGTTGGCCCCAAGTGTAAGAATCCCACCATCGCCAAAGAAAAATGCTTGAATTATTAGTGCAATACTCACCCCTACTGTAGCAGCCCAAGGTCCCAAAATTATTGCCAATATTGAAGCTCCAACCGCATGTGCTGTAGTGCCATCAGGTATGTGCATAATATCTCCTCCTAAAGATTAAATAACATTAGATTAACAAATTAGTACATTGTTTATATTTTTCAAAAAAATAACCACGAGGGTTCATTTCTAAGAAAATGAACCTTCGTGGTGCATTGTTTTAAAGTAAAATACTGTTTATAAATTTTAATATGTATCCTCGTGATACATATTAATTATATAATAAAACTTAATTTATAACAATTGTTTTTATATAATCAAAAAATAATTTACTATTTAAAAACTATTGGTGACTGTGATAATGATCATGATGTTTACTTGGGTCAAATACGTGAACATGCCTGTGATAATGCTCATCTATAAGATTTACAGAAAGTAATAACTCTTTATTCGATAATATATCCTGAGGTAAACCCTCTGCAACTATCTCATGATCTTCATTGAAAACTATTACCCTATCTGCAATTTCTTCAACAATGTCCAGATTATGAGTGCACGTAATTAAAGTTTTGCCTGCATTATTAAGTTCTACCAATAAATTTATTAGCCATCTTTGAGTGCGTGGATCTAAGCCATTAGTGGGTTCATCCAATATCAAAACTTCTGGATTAATTGATAATATTGAAGCAATAGCTACTTTCTTTTTCTCACCTCCACTTAATTTATATGGTGGCCTGTCCTTTAATGATTCCAAGTTAAGCATCTTAATAACACCATTTACTCGGTCATTTACTTCCTTAAAGTTAAGCTTCATCTGCAAAGGTCCAAAAGCTATTTCTTCCCATACATTGGTAGAAAACAATTGAGCATCCGAATTTTGAAATATAAATCCAATCCTTTGGCGAAAAGCTTGTGAAAACTGCTCATCATTTAATGTTTCTTCCGTAACAAGTTGACCAAAAGCTCTATACTCTCCTTTACTTGGGAATATCAAACCATTAAGAATTTTTAGAAGTGATGATTTTCCTGAACCGTTAGCTCCTAAAATAACTATTTTTTCACCACTGTAAATATCTAAGTTTATATCT
>DHIM01000274.1:3844-4090 GCA_002403785.1 Clostridium sp. UBA4746 | reverse complement strand
ATTTACTTTTGAAGATAAAAATAATAAATTTAAATTTTCCGATCAAGCGTTTATGATGGCTGCTTACTTCAAATATTCATCTTATGACAAAGACAAAGATGAACATGAATACAAAAAATTCTCCCTAGATATCTTAAATATGCTTACTCAGTATAAAGAAGAAATTTACAATGTTTCTTTTGAGGAGCTTAACAAGATATGCTTAGCTCTAAACATTTTTTATAAGTACTCAGGCCTCGAAGAATG
>DHIM01000274.1:2981-3622 GCA_002403785.1 Clostridium sp. UBA4746 | reverse complement strand
GTATAATACTAAGCCAACTTTAATTATTAATGCTAAATTAGATCATTCCTGTATGCTTTTTATAAACTGTACGCTTATGTATAATAATACTTCAATGCTTAAATTTAAAGATACTAGTGATGATTTATATGAAAAGCTCTCAAAATTATATGATAGTGAAAAAGGCATTTTAATAAAGGAAAGTGCTGATAAAGAAATAAGCTATACTTCTGATGAACTTGTATTGTACTTGTATAGCCTAATCTTATATTCTGATTTCAATAATGTGGAAGATAATTCTCGCATGCTTCAAGATATTTTTAAACATCAAATTTTGGATTCTGGCATAATTCTAAGTTGGCCTGATTCTCCCTCACTTGATGACGCAGAGCATTACAGAAATTTTTCACTGAAATCAGAAGATTTATTACAAGATGATGATTTTAGAATGCCTGCAATACCCACACCTGATAATAATGAGTTAGCTTCTGTATTCATTAAAAGTGTAGTATACAATAAACGAAAAGAAAGCTTTAAACAAAGTAGTTCATCTTTTGATAGCAGCAAGAATATGTTTATATTTTTCTTAAGCACATTTTTCCGAAATCAACAATAATATATGATCTAAAAATTTCTCATATTATGCTAACAAAAGTATATAT
>DHIM01000274.1:0-2825 GCA_002403785.1 Clostridium sp. UBA4746 | reverse complement strand
TATATATTTCTAGAAATATATACTTTTCGTTATAGCATAATATAGTAAAAAGCGATTTATTTTATTTTGCAACAGTCGTATTGTCTTTATAAGCATAATTAAATATTAAGTTTCCACTCTTTGTAGTATAGATATCTTTAATATTTTCCTTCTTACAAATAATTGTATTAGCTATATATACAGGTATACACGGCAAGTCTTTCGCAAGTATTCCTTGTGCACTATTATAAATTGTTATTTTATTTTTATTCTCTTTTTCCATCAATGCTTTTGCTATAGTCTTATCATAATCTTCACTCTTATATCCATAGATATTATCTTTTGAACTTGATGTCCATTTAGAAAAGAACTTATAGATATCCCCATATTCCTCATCATTCTTTGAAAAAACTATATCATAATTCCCTTTTACAAGTACTTTTTTAAGATCATCTTTTGTATATCCAGTGCATTCTACTTTTACGTTTAAATATTCTTTAATGTTTTTTGCAATTTCCTTGCTTATAGTAGTATCAAAATTTTCACTTTCATATACCATAACTAATTTTTTATCTTTCTTATCACTAGTGCTCTTCTTTAAAAAAGATAAGCCTTTAATTTTACTTTTAGATGCATTAAAAATCAATTTACCACTATCGCCGTTAGAATTAGTAAAAGGTGTATAACTCATTGTTGGAACAGCTACATCTTCCGCTATAGTTTCAATAATTAAATCCCTATCAATTATTGAACCAATTGCATTCCTAAAATTTATGTCTATTGGATCCTTATTTTTTAAGTTGAAATTTAGATAATACATACTTTGTGTAGGTTTAACTTCAGTTTTCTTCTCCTTGCTAAGAGAACTTACCTCACTTATCGGTGGACTTACAAGTACATCAATTTTCGAGATATAACTTTCTCCATTAGTTTCAAAGTCTGCTAAAGCATTCTCTTCATCCTCTATGGAAGTAAACAGCATTTCATTACTAACAATACCACTTGCTCCCCAATACTTTGGATTCTTTGATAATGTTATTTCCCCCTCTTTATTTATGTCTTTTATAATAAAAGGCCCACTATATTGAATGTCACCGTAGCTGTTTTTCCAGTTTTTCATATCCGCATTATCTTCTCTTAAAGTAAAAACTGGATTACTGAGAGTTTTTATAAAGTAATCATTAGGACTATTTAGCCTTATTTGCAATGTTAAATCATCTTTTGCAAAAATGCCAACCTTATCAAACCCTACTTTTCCTAAGCTAAAATCCTTGGCTCCAAATATACAATATAATTGATCTGCAAAAACATTTCCTTTTTCCAATAAAATATCGTGAAAAAGTCTTACAAAATCTGTAGCTTTTATATCAGTACCATTACTATAATGTAGGTTTTTTCTTAGTTTGAAGGTATACTCTATTTTATCTTTTGAAGTTTCATATTTTTCTGCCATAGCAGACACTATTTTCCCATCTTTATCTTCTCGTACTAACCCTTCAAATAAAACCAATAACAAATCTTTTTCACGAACATCATTGTTATCTAGCATCAGCAGATCTGATGGCAATTTTCCTAAGTTATACACTAGATATTTTCTAGATGTTGAAGGTTTCACTTTCTTTTGAATACATCCGCTGCTAAACATCGTCATAAAAATTAACATTATACATAATAACTTTTTCATACTTGCCCCCATCCAAGGCATAATTAAATAAATAACAAATTAATATCATAAATTATTTTCATGTGCCTTATTAAAAGTATTAACTTTTAATATATGAAATAATCAAATATAGAATAAAATATTGAGAAGTTTTATACTACCTAATATGTGTTAACTTTTATAATTGCATTATGTTATAATATAAATATCTATATAAAAAGTATAGGAGGCATTGTCCATGTTAACCATAACTGTTCAAATAGTTGCTATCCTTGCAATGTTAGTTTTTATGTTTATTGGAATATGGGGATTTATTTTATTAATAAAAATATTCAACCAGTTAAGATATAAAAATTATTTAATGGAACAACTTATACAAAACACTTCTAATTTATCTTTAATCCATGAAAATAAAGAACATTTAAAAGATGATAAGAAAATTCAAGACATTTTTAACACAACTGAAAAAGAAAAATCGGACCTCAACATAAAAAAAGGCGCCATTTAATTTGACGTCTTTTTCTTTACCAAATATTAAAGAACAATAAATTAGGAGGCTATAAGCTTGAGTTTAGAAAAAGTGATAAACAATATTTTTCAAGAGATTATTACAGAAATGGAACTACCCATGAATTCATTATACATACATTCAAACAAAGGAAAGGGTAAAGAAACTTCTAAATCTCTTTGTATAAGTAAACCTGAGTATCCAAAAATTCCTCGCAATAACAATACACAAACTAAATCTGCTGTCATACTTAATATTTCAATTAAGCATAATATCGAGTTAGTTATAAAAAATGTCCAATTTAAGGCATTAAATATTCCAAATGAGGGCACTATCAAGGATGTCAATTCTGACAAAGGATTTACTCATGTAGTATTTGATGAAGAAACTCAATGTTTATATAATTATATAAAAGCACACACTATTTGTTGTATTAATAAATATGAATTTAGTGATACCTTTGGTTGTTGTAGCCAATATAATGAATGTTCTGATGCAAAACGCTGCTTACATGAAAACAAGTTATATGCTAAAGGTTGTTATTATAGAAAAAATCTTGACTCAGGACAGGTATTCTACGGTGAGAGCCAGAATACTTTATAGCTTAAAACTTCAAATACTTTATGATGCACTTAAAAGAGCATCGGATAAATAAACTGGACCCTATAAGGTAGA
>DHIM01000094.1 GCA_002403785.1 Clostridium sp. UBA4746 | reverse complement strand
AGAAATCAAATTTTCACATGCCTGCTCCTCGTTTACTGCACCATAGACAGCTTTTAAATCCTTTGCAAATGCCTTCCTGTCTTTAAATGGTATATATTTCATGCTTGCTCTTAATTGATGAATTATACAACGTTGTATCTTTGCAAAAGGATATACAGCACTTATGGCCTCCTTAAACCCATTCAACCCGTCTACACAGAATACTAATACGTTCTGTAAGCCTCTGTTTCTAAGGTCATTAAGTACTGAAAGCCAAAACTTACTACTTTCATTTGCCCCAATCCATATTCCAAGCACCTCTTTTTCACCATCCATATTTACACCCAATACAACATAGGCTGCTTTAATTGCAATATGTTTGTCATCGCGTACTTTAAAATGTATTGCATCCATAAAAACAAATGAATATGTCTTTTCGAGAGGTCTGTTTTGCCATTCTGTAACTAAAGGAAGTATCCTGTTTGTTATATTTGATACCATAAAGTAGGGTAACGACCAGTTTAGCTAAATGTTAATAAAAGATTCTTGAAATTTATCGTACCAATTAGTTGTCCATCCCTTTTTCTTGCAAAGAGCATAAAGCTCATCTTCATCACTTATATTTTCTTCTGTGATTATTTTATGAGTGGATTTATTTACAATAAGCCCATTTTTTATATTGTCTGCTAAAAGAGGATATAATGAATAACTTCTAATGTGTGAAAAGTCACTATTTTTAATATCTAAAGCTCCACCAGTTAATTCATCTTTTTTTATTTTGTAACATTTTATTCTTTTCTTCTTTAATTTTTTTCTTTCTTCAGAAAGTCTGTTTTCGGACTCTGATCTTAATAGCTTACCTTTATCGCAATCTCTTATAGAAATATAATTTTTTTCAGAGTATTTTAAATAGTCGACTTTTGTTCCAGAGCCGCATTCCTGAATGAGTTTGTCAATTCGCATACTAATTTCATAGCCCCTTATAAACGTTTTGTTATTAAAGGTGACTTTATTTTCATCTGAAATTTTCGCTACAATATAATTAGCGTTACTTTTATTTGTTCTTAGTATGCTGTGTAAATTTTCGGTATCCACCCAAGCCTTGCCCGAATTATCAAGGTAAGTTGAATTATTCCACGCATTTTTTATAGAGGTTATTGTATTTTTATATTGTCCTTCCTCTGAGGGTGGAATGTCATATGAAAAGGAGCTTGCAGGATGTGCATATGGAATTATCTCATTATTTTTTATTGCCAATCATCTCTTTATAAATGCTATTTAACGTCTTTGTTGCATCACTTGATTTTAGGTGCAGACATTTGTCTGGGTGAATTATTTTTAACATAGTATTTCTCCACTTTGTTGCTTTATTTTTATTACTATAATGACTTTTGGTTAATCCCAGCTTAGTTAATCTAACTTCTCCACTAAGCTCAACTAAATAAAAAATTATTTCGGCTTCTTTAGAAACAAAATATTGATCTTTATCTTGTTTTATTTTCGTACATTCATTGCCATGTAACAAATCATTATAATTGGATATAGAATCATAAAGATTTTGCCAACTTTTTGCGCTGAATTTTAGTTCTTTGCCTACTATCTTTTTAAACTGTGCAACTAATTCTCTATGTTTCCCTAATGTCTTAAGTTCTTCTAAAGATTTCACTTCTAATAAGTTCAATTTAATAACCTCCTTGTAAAAAGACTCACTTTATTAATATATGTAGAGCATATGATTTTGTACTCGAAATACACACAAAAGGGAGGATTTTTAATAAGTGAACAATTATATTTGAGATTAACAAATAAAAAAGGCATAGCATAATTAAATTCTGCTATAACCTTTTTGTTGCAAGCTGTTTTACCGCATTCATATCTGCTGGAGCCCAGTTTAGTGAAAGTAAATTCTCCCTATGTAACCATATCAATTTTGAATGCTCATTTGCGGTAGGATAACCAGATGTTATGTGGCACTTAATAGTAATTAAATTTACTATAAATTTATCATATTCAAAAGTATTGTCATTAAATATATAAATAAATTCAACATCGCAATGGAGCTCTTCTTTTATTTCTCTTTCAATGGCTTCTTTTAAAGTTTCACCACTTTCTACTTTACCACCAGGAAACTCCCACATATTTGGTAGGGACATAATTGGTGAACGAAGTGCACATAAGATTTCACTATCTTTATTTTCTATAATAGCTGCTACAACTTTTATTAGTTTTTTCATATAAAACACCTCTAATTAAGTTTAGCATAAAAGGGGTTAGTGTAAAAGCGGTGGGTTATTAACTAGATGCGAAGG
Organism: Clostridium sp. UBA4746; assembly: GCA_002403785.1. GTDB lineage: Bacteria > Bacillota > Clostridia > Clostridiales > Clostridiaceae > Clostridium_AD. The sequence goes on along the minus strand of DHIM01000094.1, from coordinate 8,663 downwards.
TGTTAGAATTAGAGCTAATGAGGAATATGGAATATTAAAGCATAAGGACAATGGGTTTTATTTAACATTATCTCAGGACTCGCAGGCTAAGATGATTTATTCTAATAAAAAGAATAGGTTAGAATTATGGTATAACAAGTCATATTTATCGCTGGCAACTAATCAAAGACCAGATACTGTGCTTAATATTAGGAATTTAAATAATAAAGATGATAATAGAATTTATATATTTGATGCTAAATATAGAATTAATGTAGATGATAAAGGTGTTGTAGGACCAGTTGAGGATGATATAAACGTAATGCATAGATATAGGGATGCAATAGTATCAAAGCTTAGCAACGCTTTTCAATTTAAATATGATACTTTTGGGGCCTATGTTATGTTTCCTTATGGAGATGAAGAGAAGTTTAAAGAACATGATTTCTATAAGAGTATAGAAGAAGTAAATATAGGAGCGTTTCCTATGCTGCCGGGAAGTACAAAGTTAATAACAAAGCAGCTAAAAAAAATAATAGAACAATCCTCATTATATGCAAGAAATGATAGGATAGTTATAGATGAGTATGATGATTATGGTAAGTATAAACATCTTAATGTAATGATTGTTAATGTGAAGAATAAAGAGCATTTAAAAGAGGTTAGAGACTCAGTTGAGTATTTAGCATTTTATCAATCAATAGAAAGCTTCAAAGGTGAGGGTGGAGTAAGATATTATGGAAAAATACGAGAATGTTTAGAATATAAGAGAAAAGATTGCACTGAGCTTAAAGCAAGATATAATTATTGATGTGGATCATCTAATAATTTTAAATTATCTTTTAAGACATAGGGAAATAGATACTTATAATGCTTCAGTGATTTGTCAAAGGAGTATAGAACAGGTGAGAGAAACTTTAAGTCATATGGAAAATAATTTAAAGTTAATTCAATCTGGAGGAACTATTAAAAAGAAATATTATACTTTCACTAGAGAAGTGTATTCAATGATTGAAAAGGTTACTGAATATGATAGAGATAAGAGATTAGATAAGGAATCTATTAAAATGCGCACATTATCAATCTTAAAAGAAAGAAATTTAACAAATTCAGAGATTCGTCAGATGACAGGAATGGATAGACATCAAGTTGTGAGATTTATGAAAGAGTTAGAAGAGCAAGGCGTAAAAATTAAAAACAAGGGGAGATTTTCATACTATTTTTTAGAAGAAAATTAGCTTTATAAAAATATTTAACTACTATTAAATCATAATAATTGGCCAATGTTACAATTCAATGTTGCAAATTAGATTGTAGCATTGAATTGTAGCATTGAATTGACTGAACACATTATTGTGAACTTCTATCTATTTCAGATGATTGGCAAGGAATTTTTATAAAAAAAAAGCTGTTAAATAAATTGGTCCTATAAGATAAGCCTATTTTAGAAAAAGGCTTAAGCTGTCGTTCTAATTTTTAACAAGATAAAAGGAAATTCAATAATGAATTCCCTTTTAATAAATATGATTAGTAATAAAGCCAATAATACTGATGATAAAGTGGATTTACACAAAGGAATTACAAAAAGAGTTTCCAACTTTGATTTCTGATTATACTTTAAAGTTAATCGATAAGAAATTATTGAAACAAAAGCTACATGAATTTACTGAAATAGCAGAAATACAGCAGTTGAGTGACGGGATAGAAGAATAAGTATGGTATAACAAGGTGTAATATAAAATGTTTTTACATTAAGATATAGTTTGAAAAGTGCTGTGGACGTTAATGAAAGAGTAGAAGAATATGTTTAGAAAAGTAAAGAAACAGTATTTTCTAAGGAGTATGGCAGATAATCTATGGTGAAGGTGTGAGAATTAAAATATGATGAAATTTAAAAGCAACGAAAAGATAAAGAATTTCTTATCAAATTTCGATAAGTTTGTAGATTATATATCCACAAAAGATGTAACAATAGGAAAAGCTACTAAATATATATCAAAGAAATTTTTATTCGAAATGAATGAAATAATGAGTATTAAACAACAAGATATTACAGCTAATAGTACTCAAACATCGTATCCCATGTTGTATTTATTTTATAGATTGGCAGTAGAAAGCAAATTATTTACTGAATTAAAAATAAAGGGTGGTAAATTAGCATTAAAACCTACAGAAAAAGTTGAGGTGTTCAAACAGTTAAATGAGTTAGAAAAATATATTTTTTTGTTAGAGGTATTATGGGTAGATTGTGATTTTGAAAAACTTGAATTTCAATCTTATAATCGTTTAGATGCAATGAAAGTTGCTATAAGAATGGAAATGGTTGTTGGAAAAAAAGCAAATAAGCGGTTTTTATTAGATGAATTTGCAAGGGATATAAGCACTGTATTATTATATTTATCTTATTTTGGAGTTATGGATGTTATGTTAGATTCTCAAATGAAATTGAAATATAGTATATCAAAAATTTTCTTTGTGAAGGAGGTTCTAATAACTCCAGTGGGTGAAAAGATAATTAAAATATTAGATAAAAAAAGAAATTTAACAGAGTGGAATATAAACCACAGAAAAGAATATGGCGAATGGAATATAGAATTTGATGAAGAATTTTTTATCCCATTCAAAGGTATATTTGATGATATAGAGCTAGAAAAAACAATACCTAGAAAGAAAATTAAGTTTAAAGATGGGATATATACATTCAAGGTATCACTAGATAAGGGTACTTGGTCAAAAATACAATTATCTGCACATGATACTTTAGATGAGTTGCATATTTTAATTCAAAATGCATTTGAATTTGATGATGACCATATGTATTCATTTTTTATGGACGGAGAAGCATGGTCAAAAAATTCATTTAAATGTCCTTTTGATAACGAAGGTCCTAATACAGATGAAGTGGAAATTGGAGAGCTAGACTTAATAGAAAAACAAAGTTTTTTATATATATTTGATTTTGGTGATGAGTGGCGATTTAATATAGAAGTTATTGAGGTTCAAAATGAAGATATTAAAAACTTCCAAGGGGAAATAATTGAAAGCAAAGGAGAACTACCACAGCAATATCCGGATGATGAGTGGTAATTTTATTTATTAAATGAGTTGTGGCGTTATATGAAAATACATCATATTCAAGAGGAGTTAATCGACATGGTCTTTATATGATAAAGGTGGTGACACAAATTACTTGGAAGTGTTAGATCAAGAGCACATGTTATGCTTAGCTTTATTAATTGTGTCAATAACACAGGATACTTGAAGAGTCTCGGTAAGCGTCCAAGCTATAATTCTTCGAGAGTACAAATCCATAATGCTAGTGAGATATATAAAACCTGCATTGGTCCAAATATATGTTATATCTGTGCACCAAACTGTATTTGGAAGAACTGGATTAAATTGTTCATAAAGTATATTTTCAAGTTTGCAGCTTAAATCAGAATCTTTTGTAGTAATGGTATATGGCTTCAAAGGTGAGGGTGGAGTAAGATATTATGGAAAGATACAAGAATGTTTAGAATATAAACGAAAAGATTGTACTGAGCTTAAGGCAAGAGCTGGTATAGAGGATGATATGTATTTAAGAATTAACATAGAATCTATAGAAGAAGTTGATAACATAGTCCCAATTCAAACAGGAACTAGACTTGTAAATTATACAACTTTGTATCTTTTGAAAAATGCAGAAAATACTCATGAGCTAAAAGTTGGAAGCAGCTTAGAACTTCAGGTATATAAAATACAAAAGAAGGTATCAAAAGAGAAGGATATGAAAATCAAAAAAATAGATAAAGATAAGGGTGCTATAACTGATAAGAAAGATAAAGTTATATTATTGGGGATGTTACTGTGGAAGTAGTAGATGGGAGTGGGATAAGGGTGAATGGTATTAGTACTAATGTTAAAGGATTGAAAGGCAATATTTTAAAAGCTATGGTAAGTTTATAAATTTCACTAATCCTTAAGTAGGATAATATGGTGGAGTGCTGAGGTTAATATTCATTGTCTATCAACAGTTAAACTACTGAAATATAGAAATTTTTATTTAAAATAGGCAACAATTACTGATGGAGTTTTAAGTGGTGTTTTTAATAATAAAAATGATTTATTTAATCACATTTATAGATTGTTCATTATAATGTTTGGGCAAAGAGTGTGTAAGGTAAGAAAACAGGATATAATAAAGTATAGAGGAGAATTAATTGGTATTTTAAACAAAGTGGAGAAGATGAAATAATATGGGAGGAACTATTTATGAGTTCTAAGGAAATTAAGAATGGAGAAGTAAGAGCTGAGGACTGTAGTAGTTTTAAATTTGGAGAAGTATATGAAAATGTTAAAAATACATTAGAAAAAGCACGATCTAAAGCTTATGCATCTATAAATTTTTATATGGTTAAAGCTTATTGGGAGATTGGCAAAACAATATATTTAGCTCAAGAAGAAAATGAAAGAGCTGAGTATGGTAAAGAATTAATAGGTGAATTATCAAAGGAGCTTACAAACGATTATGGTAGAGGTTTTGATAAAAGCAATTTATCAAGAATGAGAAAATTTTATGCGTTGTTCAATAATGTTGACGCACTGCGTCAAGAATTGAGTTGGACTCACTATAGAATGATAATTAAACTCAATGATGAAATAAAAAGAAAATTTTATATAGATGAATGTATTAAAAGTAATTGGAGCACAAGACAATTAGAAAGACAAATAAATTCATTCTATTATGAACGGCTTATAGCTACACAAGCGAGCAATAAAGAAGAAGTCCGGAATGAAATAAAAGGCTTAGAGCCTTCAAGAAATATAAATGATGTGATCAAAGACCCATATATACTAGAATTTTTAAATTTAAAAGAAAACAAAAGATTTTTAGAAAGAGATTTAGAGCAAGGATTGATAGATAATTTACAAGACTTTTTATTAGAACTTGGAAAGGGGTTTTCCTTTGTAGGAAGACAAAGAAGAATAACTGCCGATGGAGAACATTTTTATGTGGACTTGGTTTTCTATAATTATTTGCTTAAATGTTTTGTATTAATAGATTTAAAACTAGGTAGATTGACTCATCAGGATATAGGACAAATGGATTTCTATGTTAGATACTATGAAAAAAAAGTAAAGGGAGAAGATGATAATCCAACAATAGGAATTATACTATGCTCTGAAAAGAATGAAACCATAGTAAAATACTCGATTTTAGAAGAAAGCAAACAAATATTTGCTTCAAAGTATATGCTTTATATGCCCACTGAAGAAGAATTAAAGCAGGAGATAAATAAGGAGAGAGAAATTCTTGAACTTGAAGAAAGAGTAAATGATAAAGAGTAATAGAGATTTGTTTAGCAGTTGTTAGATATTTCAAATACATTCCTTATTGGGCTTGAAAATTAACTTGCAGATAAGGCGATGATTAATGTTGTTAAATAAAGAAAGTGAGGCAACACTTACAAATCAATGCCTTTTAATCAGAAATTTAACTTGCAGGCAACTTGCAGATAGTATTATTAGTTGGAAATCGAAAGATTTGCTTCGTTTTGATATTTTGCTATATTTTTTTTGTTACAAGCTACTTTACAGTCTATATAAGTTGCATTTGAGGCTCTTTTTCATAATTTATCAAATATTTTCTAGTAAGGCGATGACATCCAATCATTGCCTTACTCATTGTGGGAAAATCAAATTTTTAATAAATGAGAGGCTAATCTATCATGTTATCATCTGCAATAAAATCTACATCAACATTCTTCTCGCGAAGCTTTTTAATATAAACAACTGCACATCTAAAAGTTTTTTTATTCTTTGGATTTTCTTGTCTCACTGAAAAATTCACAGGCTTATTGTAGGATTTACAGTACTGCATATTACTTAATTGTTTTTTGAAACTACTCAGGGGCAATACCTCATGAGTCACATTATGCTCTCTACAGTACTTTACAAATCTATCGTAAAAGCATGTATAATTAAGGCGAAGCACAAAATCTCCATCTAAATCCAGCACTGCATCATAGTCGATATTTCTATAAAGCTCATTATTAGCTGCCATACGATTCATGGTTTCAAAATTTTGTTCTATAACAGTTTTATTCGATGTTCCTCCATCTAACAAGTCCTCATAAGCCCCTGTTTCTATTGATGATATAATTTCTTTCATAGTAAAACCTGTGCACTCTTGCATATTTAAATCTAAATCATTAAATACATTCTTAAGTAAAGCTATACCAATCATACAGTTAGCTATAGAGTTTTTAACTCTGTCATTTTTAATATCATTACCAATGGCTTTTTCAAAAATTGCACTATGGATTTCTTTGATTTTTTCCTCGCTCATTTTTAAGGCCTCCTTTAAAAGACTCGCTCCAAGTTTATTAAGTAAAATAGTGTTTCCCTTTAATTTTTCTAGACTTTCTTTGGTTTCTTCATCAAAATAGGAAGTTGCAAATATAACTCGAAGGCTCCTTCCTATGTTTGCAGTTTCCTCTATGCCTACCTCTCCGGATAAAATAACTGAAGCTCTTGGAATAAAACTTCTATTTTTATCTAAGGTGGCTACCCCTTTTATTCCTTTGTAGTTATCATAGGAATTTCTCATAACCCCTGATATTAAATCCACTTTATTTTTGCCTATTATGTGAGGCTTGTACTCTTCCAAAATAAGAGGTATAAAATTACTACTGCTGGCGGTTTTGTTTAAGGCAAAGTCTGTACATTGTGCCGCATTTAAAATTCCGTCTTCCATGCACAATATAGGCGTAATAATATATTTTACAGCACTACTTTTACCACTACTACTTTCACCTTCAATTAAAAGATGGTTATATTGAATTTTATTGTGTTTAAGCTTTTCTTTCAGAAACAAACCACACACATAACCTAATATGGCTGCAGTATTTTTAAGTATACTAAATTTAAATAAATATGGTGTTATTGATAAAAGCTCTTCTTTTGTTATAACATCATTCTTTAGAATGTTAGTATTAAGCTCTGCATATTGATTTTGCATAGCTATATCTAGCGTGGCCTTTCCCTCGGAATTTAAAGCACCATGCTCAGTCACGAAGCACCACTCATTATTAATTCTATGAAAACCACTGAAGGTAACGCCCTTCCTTATATCACTAGTTTTACTTGAAATAATAAATCTTATATATTGAAGGTCCTCAACCCTTCCTATATAAAAAGTCTTAAAGCTGTTTAGTGCTCTTCTAAAAGATAATACATCATCAAAATCGGAGGTCTTAAATGTCCTCTCGCCTATAATGCCTTCCTCCGCAACAATATGTCCTATAATTTGAGTATCCCCTTCATTTTCAATATAATATTTAGGATTAATAATAAAATTAGAAATATTAATTATCTGTTTCTTATAATATTTGTAGTAACAAAATTCACCTTCAAAAATATTTCCTATAGGTTTATCCTGCAATGCAACCTTTTCTACAAATGTTTCATCTGTTGCATTAACCAAAGCAATTAATTCTTCAAGAGTGCCTCCATTTCCCACCCAATCTACAATATCTTCCTTAAGTTTTAAGCCTGGAAGGTTTATTATTTTTATAGATTTAGCCTCATTCTTTATTGCACTTAGAACATCCTTTGCATAAGCCTTACCACTTTCATCATTATCAGGTAGGATTACTATATTAGCTCCCCTTAAAGAAGCAATATAATCTGCACTATAAGGTGAAAACCCTCTAGCTCCAAAAGCAGTGGTAGTTCCGACTTGTCCTAACTTGAAAATCTCGTCTGCACATTTCTCTCCTTCTACAAAGAAAATAGTCTTATCATTTTTAATGCCCTCTAAAACCGACCGTAGCTTATAAATAACATGTCTCGCAGCCTTTATTCCAAAGCTCCATTCACTATTATGTTTAGTATAGGCCATGAAATCCTTCTTTCTTTTGCCATTATCCAACCACTCTCGTCTACAGATCTTATATAATATATTTCCAAGTTCATCCTCATAATAATAATTAGCTGTAGTCTCCTTTTGATAATTAAAATTTTGTTTCGGCTGAAAGTCACGTTTTGTAGAAGTTTCAGGGTTGTCTGTTTCAATTTCAATATTATATTTTGTACTTAAAAATTTTATTCCATTGTGGAATCCCTCTATGCCTTCCTTATACAGGACTGCACTTAAAATATCACCTTTAGCTCCACAACTAAAGCAGTTCCAATACCTTCCGCTGCTTCCTGGAACTATGGCCGCACTTGGATCCTCATCCTTATGGCTATGTGCACTTTTATTAAAACAGGTAAACTTTCTATTTTTATTTTTACTACTATGTTCCATTACGTAATCTTTTAAATGATCTTGTATTTTGCTAATACTACTTTCTCTAATTTTACTTCTCATAAATTTTTGAACCCCCTAATTACTTTTGTACGGCTTATTTCTAAGCATTATTTTACTAAAGATATTTTAAACCACTTATACCTTCTTACTTTTGTATTACATTTTCAGTAAACATATATGACCTTTTGCTGTAGTTTTGCTGTGAAATTCTTAAATTATTACTAGAAATTTTCAATTATAGTAATTTTGTAACTAAATATGAGATATGTAATTAGCTTAGTTCATTGATATATAAGAGTTTATAAGTGATTTACTTATTGCATTACAAATTTATCATGGGGGTATGCACTGTATTAGAGTTTTTAAAGTTAAATGCTCACTTATATAG
>DHIM01000290.1 GCA_002403785.1 Clostridium sp. UBA4746 | reverse complement strand
TAGCTTTATTTTTATTCATTGTAAAGTAAAATTAACATTAGCTAAACTAAAGTTAACTTTAGCATAATATAAAGTTAACTTAAAGGGTATATTATTATAAGAGTAATGAGTAGAAAGTAAAACAATTTAAACGAAGAATGAATGGGGGAAATATAAATGACAAAGAAAAATTTAAAATTTATGGTAGCTGCTCTAGCGGTTGCAATGACAGCAGGAATTTTTACTGGCTGTGCAAGTAAAACAGATACAACTAAACAAGCAGCATTGTCAGGTTCAATAACAGCAGCAGGATCAACTGCACTTCAGCCTTTAGCAGAGTTAGCTTCCCAAAAATTTTCCGATAAAAACTCAGGAGCAACTGTAAATGTTCAAGGCGGAGGAAGTGGTACTGGACTTACACAAGTATCACAAGGTAGTGCACAAATAGGTAATTCCGATATATTTGCAAAAGATAAAAAGGGAATTGATGCAACTGCTTTAAAAGATAATAAGGTATGCGTTATAGGATTTGCAGCAGTTACAAACCCAAAAGCTAAAGTTCAATCTTTAACAAAGCAACAATTAACAGATATATTTACAGGAAAGATAAAAAACTGGAAAGAAGTTGGCGGAGCTGATATAAAGATTACTATTATTAATAGAACAAAATCTTCAGGAACTAGAGCAACTTTTATAAAGTATGGTTTGGATGGTAAGCAAGAAGCAGCTGGGTTAACTGAAGATTCAAGTGGAGCTGTTGAAAAAGTAGTTAAACAAACGGATGGAGCAATTAGTTATTTAGCATTATCTTATTTTAATGATGCAACTAAAAAAGAAGGATTAAACATATTAAAAATTGATGGTGTTGAAGCAACTTCAGCAAATATAAGTACAGACAAATATAAAATTTGGTCATACGAACATATGTATACTAAAGGTGAATCTACAGGAGTAACAAAAGCATTCATAACTTATATGTTAAGTAGTGACATGAAAGCATCAATAATAAAATTAGGATATATTCCAATGGCAGATATGAAAGCTACAAGAGATTAATGTTCTCTAAAGGCTGGGTAAAACCAGTCTTTATTTGCATTAAAATAATTTCTTTGAGGTAAAATTATGGAAAAAAATAACAATAAGAAAAAATTTCTTCTAAAACTTAAAAATGAATATTTAGGACGTGGATATGCAACATTTTGTGGTGCGATTATAGTCATCCTTACTTTTGCCATCATATTATTCCTAACAACTAAAGGCTTAAATACATTTATAAAGCACGGATACTCAATAACTAATTTTATATTCTCTGGTGATTGGAATCCAGATGGTGGAGATTCTTTAAATCCTCAATTTGGAACTTTAATATTTATTCTTGCTTCGACATTTGTGTCGTTCCTTGCGGTGCTTGTTAGCGCACCTGTAGGGGTAGCCTTAGCAGTATTTATGAATGTAATTTCACCAAAACTTGGTACAAAAGTTCTTCAACCTGCTATAGAATTGTTTGTTGGAATACCATCAGTTGTATATGGTTGGATAGGAGTAAGTGTATTAGTACCTTTTATTAAGATTTTTTTTGGAGGAATTGGGTTTAGTTTACTTGCAGGTGTATTAGTTATAAGCGTGATGATTTTACCGACAATAACAAGTATTTCATCTGATGCTATAAGAACTATTCCAAAAGATTATATAGAAGCATCTTATGGACTTGGAGCAACTAGGTGGCAAACTATAATTAAGGTGATTATTCCTGCAGCTAAAAGTGGAATACTAACAGGAATAGTACTCGGAGTTTCGAGAGCCTTCGGAGAAGCACTTGCCGTACAAATGGTTATTGGAAATTCAATTACATTCCCTAAGGGGCTTCTTGGAACTACATCTACATTAACAAGTATTCTTACTATGGATATGGCAAATACAATAGATGGAACACCTTGGAATGATGCATTATGGTCAATGGCACTACTATTACTAATAATATCATTTATATTTATACTTATAATTAGAAAAATTGGGAAAAGAGGTGAGGCATAATGAGTTCTAAGGTTAAAGATAAAATAGCAACCATAGTTTTATATATAGTTTCTGCTTTAGTAATTTTATTACTAGTAAGCCTCATTGGATATATAATATATAATGGACGGGAGTCATTAAATCTAAAGTTTCTGCTTGGTGAACCAAAGATTGGTGAAGCTGGTGGTGGAATTGGACGTCAATTATTTAATTCAATACACTTACTTGTAGTTACACTTATATTTACTATACCTCTGGGTGTAGGCGCTGGAATATATTTAGCCGAATACGCAAAAGAAGGCAAGCTATTAAATATTATAAGGTTATGCATAGAAACTATGGCGTCACTACCGTCTATTGTAGTTGGATTATTTGGACTTTTAATTTTTGTTAACATGGCAAAATGGGGATATTCTCTTATTGCTGGAGCTTTAGCAATAACAATAATAAATTTGCCAGGAATGACAAGAGTTTGTGAAAATGCTGTTAAAGCTGCATCATTCGGTGTTGAAGAAGCAAGCTTAGGCCTAGGGGCTACTAGGTGGCAGACTGTTAAAAATGTCATTTTGCCTTCTGCAATGCCACAAATTTTAACTGGTGTTATATTAGCTGCAGGAAGAATATTTGGAGAAGCTGCAGCTCTACTTTATACTGCAGGTATGAGTGCCCCAACTTTAAACTTTACAACTTTAAGTTTAACTGATAAGATATCAGCTTATAGTTTATTAAGACCAGCTGAAACTTTATCAGTCTATATATGGAAACTTAATTCAGAAGGAATGGTACCTGATGCTACTAAGATAGCAAATGGGGCTTCAGCAGTTTTAATAATAGCAGTGCTTATATTTAATATATCAGCAAGAATAATCGGGAAAAAAATATATGAATCTCATGCAGGAAGCAAATAGGAGGTATAATATGGGAATAGTTATAACAAAGAATTTGAATCTATATTATGGTAATACTCAAGCATTAAAAAATGTAAATATTGATATAGAAAAAAATTCTGTTACTGCACTCATAGGACCATCAGGGTGTGGTAAGTCAACATTTTTACGTACAGTTAACAGAATGAACGATTTAATAAGTTCTGTTAGAATAGAGGGAGAAGTAATATATGAAGGTAAAAATATATACAGCCCAAATTATGATGTTATAGATTTAAGAAAAAAAGTAGGAATGGTATTTCAGAAAGCAAATCCTTTCCCTATGTCGATTTATGATAACGTAGCTTATGGGCCTAGAATTCATGGAATTAAAAATAAGAAAGAACTAGATGAAATTGTAGAGAATAGTTTGAAGGGAGCTGTGCTTTGGGACGAAGTAAAAGATAGGCTTAAAAAAAGCGCTTTAGGGTTATCTGGTGGACAACAGCAACGTCTCTGCATTGCGAGAACTTTGGCTGTTGAACCTGAGGTGCTACTTATGGATGAGCCAACTTCAGCTCTAGACCCTATTTCAACTTTGAAAATTGAGGAACTTATGGATGTCTTAAAGAAAAAGTATACTGTTATAATTGTTACGCATAATATGCAACAAGCAGGTAGAATTTCTGATTATACAGCATTTTTCTTAAATGGAGAAATTATTGAAGATGGAAAAACAGAAGAGATATTTTATAAACCTCAAGATAAAAGAACAGAAGATTATATTACAGGAAGATTCGGTTAAAAAATAGCTAGGAAGGTGATTATATGATAAGAAAAGCATTTGAAGCAAATATTCAAGAACTTCACAATGATTTAATTAGGATGGGAAGTATAGTTGAAAAACAAATTCATGACTGCATTGATGCTTTAGTTACTAAAGATATTGAAAAAGCTAAAAAAATAATGACGGATGATGATATAGTCGATGATTTGGAGTCAGAGATAGAAAACAAAGCAATAAGATTAATTGCTATGCAAGCTCCTTTAGCAATAGATTTAAGAAACATTTTTACCACAACAAAAATAGTAACTGATCTCGAGCGAATGGCTGATTATGCTGTGGATGTTGCTAAAATCACAGTGAGATTAAAAGATGAAAAATATGTGAAGCAGCTAGTAAGTATACCTAGAATGGGTGAATTAGTTGTGCTTATGATAAGGGATGCTTTGGACGCTTATGTTGCAGGAGATGTTGAAAAAGCATATGAAGTTTGCAAAAGAGATGATGAAGTAGATAAAATATATAAAGATGTATTTGATGAACTACTACAATTGATGATTAGAGATCAAGACACAATAAATCAATCTACTCAATTTTTATTTATTTGTAAGTGGTTAGAAAGAATTGCTGACCATACAACAAACATATGTGAATGGACAATTTATTTGGTTACTGGAGAAAAAAATAATTTAAACTAATAATTTGTTGCGCAGAATAAGAATGCTGTAGGTTTTATTACTGGACAGTGGTATAATAAATATAATAAGTTTTTAATATTAAGTGGTATTAAAATTACAATGTCAAATTTAGAAATAAACTTTATTGCCTAAGGTTCCAATAAAAACGGATTACTCTAAAGAAAATATTGCATAGAAGCATTTTAATACCTCCTTCTTAGGAGGTATTTTTATTCTGTAACAAATTCTGTAACAACTTTGAATTTTTTAATATAAGGTATTCGAAAAAGATCAAAATAAACGATAGATGATATTTTTTCTTGTTTTAAAGACTAATGCGTTGACTTAGGTATTTAATTCATGTAATATACTTAATGGAATGCTATAATTTATTATCAAATTAATTACTTATTATAAATTTGATATTATAAATTTAAAGTTAGTATTTAATGTTGATTTAATATTTCTAATTCCTCATAAAACCTTTTATTTTAGAGGTTATTTACAAACAGGAGGTAAAAATGAAAAACCAAATAGCTAAGATACTTCCAGGAAGTATTGCAGAAGAAATTGAGTTAGAAGTGGGAGATAGATTAATTAGTATAAATGGAAATGATGTAATAGATATTATAGATTACAAATTTTTGATTACTGATGAACTTATTAATATTGAAATTGAGAAGGCTTATGGCGAAATTTGGGAGATCGAAGTTGAAAAGGAATATGATGAGGATTTAGGCATCCAATTTATTGACGCAATTTTAGATAGGCCAAAGAGTTGTCATAATAACTGTATATTTTGTTTTATTGACCAATTGCCAGCAGGAATGAGAGAAACTTTATATTTTAAAGATGACGATTCAAGGTTATCGTTTTTTCAAGGTAATTTTGTAACTTTAACGAATATGAAGGAAGAAGACATTGATAGAATTATTAGATATAAAATAAGCCCTATAAATGTTTCAGTTCACACTACTAATGTTGAGCTTAGAAAAGTAATGTTAAATAATAAATCTGCTGGAAATGTTTATGATAGGTTAAAAAGATTGGCTGAAGCTGGTATTAAAATTAATTGTCAAGTGGTTTCATGTCCAGGTATAAATAATGGATCGGAGCTTATAAAAACTATCAAGGATTTATATAAACTTTATCCGAGCATTGAAAATTTAGCGGTTGTACCAGTTGGGGTAACCAAATACAGGGAAGGATTATTTAATTTAACATTATACGATAAATATACTTCAGCGCAAGAAATTGAAGGTGTAAAACATCTACAAGAAAAATATATTAGAGAAATAGGTTCACCTTTTATAAGGTTGTCTGATGAATTTTATGTTTCAGCTGGAATTGATGTTCCAGGGGAAGAGTTTTATGATGGGTATCAGCAATTAGAGGATGGCATTGGTATGATAAGACTACTAAGAAGTGTTATTGATGAAGATTTAGTAACCTTAAAACCAAAGAATAAGGGTAGTTTTACATTTGTAACTGGTCATTCAGCTTATGCGGAAATATTAAAGGTAGCTGAGAAAATCACTGCATATAATAATAAAATTAAAATTGACGTTAAAATAATAACAAACAATTTTTTTGGCGAAACTATTACAGTAGCAGGTCTTTTAACAGGAAGCGATATAATTAAGCAGTTAAGGGATGAAAGACTAGGAGATTATTTAATGATTCCTAGCAATATGCTTAAAGCAGGATATGAATTAGGAAATTACGCGCAGCAGATATTCTTGGATAATATTACCATAAGTGATTTAGAAAAAAGCTTAAATACAAAAGTTTTAATATGTGATTATTCAGGAGAAGACTTAATCCATATAATAAACCAAAATAGTCAGGAGGAAGAATAATGGCAAAACCAATAGTAGCAATAGTAGGAAGACCAAATGTAGGTAAATCCACCTTATTTAATAAGTTAGCAGGTAAAAGGATATCAATAGTCGAGGATACACCAGGTGTAACAAGAGACAGAGTGTATGCAGATGCTGACTGGCTAAGACATAATTTCACAATAATTGATACAGGTGGTATTGAAGTTGAGAGTCAAGATATAATTTTAGCTCAAATGAGAAGACAAGCACAAATAGCTATCGAAACAGCAGATGTCATAATTTTTATTGTAGATGGTAAACAAGGGCTTACAGGTTCAGATTATGAAGTTGCTCAAATGCTTAGACAGAGTAAAAAGCCAATAGTACTTGTGGTAAATAAAATAGACCATCTTGATCTAGAAGCTAATGCGTTTGAATTCTATAATTTAGGGATAGGTACACCTGTAGCTATTTCAGCAACTCAAGGTCTTGGACTAGGTGATATGTTAGATGAAGTGGTACTACATTTTGATAGTGTTTATTCAAGCACAGAGGATGAAGAATATATTCAAGTTGCAGTGGTAGGTAAGCCCAATGTTGGTAAGTCATCATTAATAAATAGAATGCTTGGAGAAGAAAGAAACATCGTAACGGCTATTGCAGGCACTACAAGAGATGCAATAGATAGTAAATTAGAAACTAAAGAGGGTAAATTTGTTCTTATCGATACTGCAGGAATAAGAAGAAAAAGCAAAGTAGAAGAAGGAATTGAAAGATATAGTGTTATTAGATCACTCGCGGCTGTTGAAAGAGCTGATGTGGTTATACTTATGCTTACTGCAACAGAAGAATTGAGTGATCAAGATGAGAAAATTATCGGATATGCTCATGAAATGAAAAAAGCAATATTGGTAATAGTAAATAAATGGGATCTTATTGAAAAAGATGATAAAACTATGCTCGAGTTTAAGAAGAGAATACAAGCAGGATTAAACTTTATGGCATACGCACCTTATTTATTTATATCTGCAAAAACTGGTCAAAGAGTACATAAGGTATTATCAACAATAAAAGAATGTTTTGATAATTATTCGAAAAGAATTTCTACAGGAATACTTAATGAGGTTATAAATAAAGCTGTACTTATGCAAGAACCTCCAACAGTAGCAAATAAAAGGTTGAAGATATTCTACGTTACTCAAGTAGACTCTAAACCACCAACGTTTGTATTCTTTGTAAATAATCCGAATTTATTACATTTTTCTTACCAAAGATATTTAGAAAATCAATTGAGAAATAGTTTCGAATTTAGCGGAACAGGTATAAAATTAATATTCAGGGAAAGGAAGGAATAAAATGTCAAAAGTTGCTTTTTTAGGTGGTGGGAGTTTTGGTACTGCATTATCTATAATGCTAGCCAAAAAAGGAATAAGTGTTAATATATGGGACAGAAAACTTAGTGTTATTGATGATATCAACATTAAGAGAGAAAATATTAAATATTTACCTAGTGTGATAATACCAGCAGGAGTAACAGCATTTACTGACTTAGAGAAGGGAATGAGCGATTGCGAGCTAATTGTATTAGCTGTGCCATCTCATGCAATAAGAGGCTTAAGTAAGCTGATTGCACCATATTTAAAACAAAATCAAATAATCGTTAGCATTGCAAAGGGAATTGAAGAGGGATCTTCAAAAAGAATTTCACAAGTTATAGAAGAAGAGATTTCGATTAATCCCATAGTGATACTTTCAGGTCCTAGTCATGCAGAAGAAGTAGCATTAGATATACCTACAACAGTAGTAGTTACATCTAAAAACATGGAATATGCAAAAATTGTTCAAGATGTTTTTATGACAAGTAAATTTAGAGTTTACACTAATGAGGACATTATAGGAGTAGAAATCGGCGGAGCAGTCAAAAACATTATTGCTTTAGCTGCAGGTGTGTCAGATGGAATAGGCTACGGGGATAATGCTAAGGCTGCACTTATGACAAGAGGTATGAGTGAGATTATAAAAATAGGCACTAGGCTTGGCGGGAAAATTGAAACATTCTATGGCCTAACGGGTATGGGTGATCTTATAGTAACTTGCACTAGTATGCACAGTAGAAATAGAAGAGCCGGAATTCTAATTGGAAAAGGCGTTTCTATGGAAAAGGCATGTAATGATATAGGAATGGTGGTTGAGGGTATAAAAGCTGTAAGAGCATTTTATGAACTCAAAGAAAGAGAGCAGATTTCTATGCCTATTACAGATGTATTATACAAAGTACTATTTGAAGGTAAAGATCCTAAATATGGAGTATACGAACTAATGTCAAGAAATAAAAAAGATGAGTTTTAACAATATTTAAGATGATAAATAATAAATAAATCTTTTATCCTTCTCTTGTGGTTAAAACCATAGAATAATGC
>DHIM01000063.1:4677-4918 GCA_002403785.1 Clostridium sp. UBA4746 | reverse complement strand
TGCAGGAATATGATAAATTCGTAAGTATGAACTTAAATGGGGTAGACTAATAATACTTTAAGATAAAATTACGCCTATTCACTTTTAGGTAAGCATAGATATTGCAATAAATCTTACCTTTAGGTAAGTCATATAACTTAAAAGTGCGTACTTGTTAGTGAAATTTAGTGGCCTTATAATGGTCATATGTTAGAAAAAACATAAATTAAGAAAAGTAAATGGAGGTATATATTATGAAGGT
>DHIM01000063.1:4116-4562 GCA_002403785.1 Clostridium sp. UBA4746 | reverse complement strand
ATGGAGGTATATATTATGAAGGTGCTTGCTTTAAACGGAAGTCCTAATAAAAACGGAAACACTTACGAGGCAATAAAAGCTGTGGCTATAGAGCTTGAAAAAGAAAATATAGATGTAGAGATTATTCATGTAGGAAATAAAGTAATTCGTGGATGTTTAGCTTGTGGTGGATGCAGTAGAAACTTGAATGAAAAATGTGTTATTAAAAATGATGAGGTAAATGAATGGATTCAAAAAATGAAAGAAGCTGATGGAATTATTTTAGGTTCTCCTGTGCATTACTCCGCAATAGCTGGAACAATGAAATCATTTTTAGATCGTGCATTTCTTGTAACATCTGTAAATGGAGGTATGCTTAGACATAAAGTAGGGGTGAGTGTTGTTGCAGTTCGACGAGCAGGTGGTGTTCCGGTATTTGATCAGCTCAATAATTATATTAATTATTC
>DHIM01000063.1:0-3975 GCA_002403785.1 Clostridium sp. UBA4746 | reverse complement strand
CCTACTTCAAATTATTGGAATGTAGTTTATGGCAATGAAGCGGGGGAAGCGGCTCAAGATAAAGAAGGAATGCAAATTATGAGTATTTTAGGTAAAAACATGTCTTGGCTCATGAAACTAGTTGATTTTGGAAAAGATAAAATAGAAGAGGGCAAAAGCGAAGATAAAATATTTATGAATTTTATAAGATGATTTTTAAATGTAGTTTTTAAATTATTTAGAAAAATTTTCTATAGCACTTCGCAAAATCAATAAGGCCATCATTCTTCATACCATTTAGTATTTTTATAGCCGCTTTATGAGTTAGGGAAGGTCTATAGTATTAAGTAACAATATTTACAAGGTAATTATAATACAAATTTTACTGAATTTAAATACTTATATTAATTAACTTAACTATTACAAAATTAATTTAATATTTACAAATCATGAAATCCATTACTTATAAAAATCTATGATATAATTTATGTGGTTCTAAGAAATGCGGTTACATGGAGGTATTAATGTATAAATTAATAGCAATAGATATGGATGGAACATTATTAAATGATGAAAAGAAAATTTCCCAAGCTAATTTTGACGCAATACAACAAGCAAGAAAAAATGGAGTAAAAGTTGTATTAGCATCAGGAAGACCATTAGTTGGGTTTAAAAGATATTTAGAAGAGCTTAACCTAACTACAGAGGATGATTATGCTGTAGCGTTTAATGGAGGACTTGTTCAAAGCACTGAAGGCACCAAAACAATATCTAAAACACCATTAAGTCTTGAAGATTATAAAAGTTTGTACAAGCTAAGTAAAGAATTAAAAGTGAATATACATGCATTAACAGAGGATTCAGTAATTTCTCCTAAAGACAGTAAATATACTAGACATGAGGCAGAAATGAATCATATTTGTAATGTTATAATTCCTGTGGACGAAGTAACAATCGATACAACTATAGTAAAGGTTATGTTTATCGATGAGTCTGAAATTATAGAGAGAATAATTGAAGAAATTCCGGAAGAAGTAAGTAGTAAGTATACAGTAGTTAGAAGTTCACCTTTCTTTTTAGAGTTTCTTCCTAAATCAGTTAATAAAGGTGTAGGAGTAGCAGCACTCGCAAAAAAATTAAATATTAAACAAGAAGAGGTTATATGCATAGGTGATGCAGGTAACGATATTCATATGATTAAGTATGCTGGTCTTGGAGTTGCAATGGGAAATGCATTTCCAGAAGTTAAAAAAGTTGCGGATTTTATAACTAAAACTAACGAGCAAGATGGTGTAGCATTTATTATTAATAAATTTATTTTGCATAGCGAAGAAGACTTTGCAGTATAACAAATTTAGAAAAGCTAGTAATAATTTAATTACTAGCTTTTTTATAGGTTATGATACTTTATATAATATTAAATTAATTCGTTCATTTCATCTTTTCTATTTTGTTGTTTTTCCTCCATATTTTTCAAAGCTTGTGGATCCATATGATCTTTGTTATGCTCCATATATCCTTTAGCAAAAGTATAATTTTTTTCTAAACTTTCAGACTGATCAGAATCACTTTGTACTCCACTTACAATTTTATCCTCTAGATTTTCAATGTTATATTCTCTTGCAACTTGTTTTATTATTGCATTACTTAAATTTTCTGATGTTGCAATATCTGAATATCTTTCCAAATGTCTTTCTGTTCTAGTATGCTTTTCTACTATATTTTCGAGAGCTTCTATTCTATTAGCTTTTTCTACCTTATAACGGTCTTCATTATTATAAATATTTTTATTGTCTCCCATTAAAAGTCCTCCTCTTTTTTAAAATTTTAATACTATTATTTTAGGTTTTTTAACTTGTTGTAATACTATGAGATGCTTGGAATTTAATATATAAAACATAATTAAGACGATATTGTGTATATGTTGGATACTAATGTAAAAAAAATTTTTTTTATTTTGCAAATAGTCTGATATAATTACATATATGTTAATAGAATAATGAGAAACTGGGAAATAATTAATTGTTCCTAAGAGAAAATCTAGGAGGGTCATTATGTCAAAAAAAAGAAAGATTTTATTAGCTTTTGTGTGTTTAGCTGTTATAGGGGGAGTATTATATAGTGCAACCTATTCCATAAAAAACCATGAGAGGTCAGTACAAGCTACAAAAATGATTGAAGAAAATAAAAAGTTAAGTAGTGCCGCAAAAGCAAAAGCAGTGGCAAAAGTGACAGAAGAAGCAACAGTATTGAAAGCAAAGGAAGCAGCTATAAAAGCGAAAGCGGCGGTAGCTGTGAAAGCAAAAGAAGAATTAGTAGCAAAAGCAAAAAAAGCATTAGTTGTAAAAGCATCTACGGTTAAAGCCGAGGAGCATAAGAAGAGTTCTAATGGATCTTCTCAAAAGGTTGTTGTTATAGATCCAGGTCATGCTAGTATTAGTAGCTCAGTAAAAGAGCCACAATCACCTGGTTCAAGCATAATGAAAGTAAAGGAGCCAGGTGGAGCTCAGGGAATTAATTCAAGAACTCCTGAGTACGTGGTTAATATGGCAGTAGCGGTTAAGTTAAGAAGTTTGTTACAAGGAAAAGGATATACTGTAATAATGACAAAAACTCAAAACAGTCAAATGCTTGGGAATATTGCAAGGGCTGAGGTTGGAAATAAAGCTAAGGCAGATTTGGTTATAAGAATTCATGCAGATTCAAACAATAATTCAGCTGCTAAGGGAGCATCAATGCTTGTACCTACAGATACTAAAAATACAGATGCAATATATAGTAGAAGTAAAAAATACGGACAAATAGTTTTTAACGGCCTTTTGAGTGGTGTTGGTATGAATAATAGGGGTGTTGTGGAAAGAAGTGATATGACAGGGTTTAATTGGTCTAAGGTTCCTGTTATTTTGGTAGAGATGGGTTTTCTATCTAATGTGAGCGAAGACGGATTGCTTAATACTGATGCTTATCAAGCTAAAATAGCAAAGGGATTAGCACAAGGCATTGATAATGCGCTAAGGTAAAGAGAATCAACTTCTCTGCATTGTTATAGTTCCTATTTCGTCTGCCATTATCTTAACTTTATTTGCTTTATAAGGTTTCATTAAAAATGCAGACAAACTTATTGTAATAATAATTAATATAAAAATAGTTAATCCCTTTCTATTCGTAGATAAATAATAACGAATGTAATACTTAATAAAAAATAGGTTAGAGCTACAATACAAGGAGGGTTTACGAACTTTGCTAATACATTTTTTCATGACATTTACTTATTTCCATGATATATTATATATATAAATAATTTAAGGAGGCGTTGTATATGAAAAAATTAAAAATCTTAGTGCCATTAGATGGTACGGAAAGAAGCATGCATTCTATTAATTGGCTAAAAAATTTCTTTAGTAAGGATGCTATTTCCATTACACTAATGAATGTAGTGGAAACAGTTTTAACTAACAAGATGATAGTTCCAACGCCAAATTCAATTCCAAATGAATTTGGTTATTTAGCAGAGGAAAGTAAATTGGTTTTAGATAAAGCAATAAAGGAACTGGAAGGCTATGAAGTTGAAAGGTTTTCAATTTTGGGATACGCTGGAGATGAAATACTAAAAAAGGCTGAAAAAGATAGCCATGACATAATAATAATGACAAAGTGTAGTAAAAAAGGTTTATATAGAATAATTGGTTCTGTAACAAGTAAGGTTGTTAGAAATGCTAAAGTATCAGTAATAGTTATTCCTGATTAGTATTTACTAAAACAAGAGCAAAACTCAAAACTTTAATTTATAAAGTTTTGAGTTTTGCTCTTAATAGAAGATAGTGTAAATTCACTAATATATTCATTAGCATAAGACGTAAAAGGTAATAAGGACATAATTGTATGTGAATTTGCAGATGCCTTCACGTAATAGCAACTTCTAGTAACAATACTTTTATTTTGTCTTATTTATATAAATCAAATTTATATAAAATTTGGGCCTGTAAATAATTTTGT
>DHIM01000163.1 GCA_002403785.1 Clostridium sp. UBA4746 | reverse complement strand
ATAGGCAAATCACTAATTCGATATTATCTGAAATTTAGCCATTCCAAAACTAATTGCCTATATTTGTATTTCAAAATATGTAAACCAGCAATTAGCAACAAAATACCCCACCTTCTTATGAAGATGGGGATTAATTCACGCTCTTGCAGTCTCTGATTTTTCAGCTGGAGCTTTACCTTTCATTAAATTAGTTGTTATTGATATTTAAAAACCTTATTGAAAGAATTATCCTTTTCCACCTGATTTTATATATCTCTTTTCAAACTCCTTAATACCGTTTTTATTAGCTCCTTTGTATTGAAAGGTTTGATTATATAATCCGCTGCGCCTGCCTTAAGTGCCTTGTTAATGTGTTCCTTTTCAGCTTCACTTGTCGTTAAAATTACAGGTATATGTTTATAGTTGTTATTACTTTTAACGACTTGAAGCAATTCAAATCCATTCATATTTGGCATATTCCAATCTGTCAAAATAAGCTTAATTTCTTTATATAAATTTTCCAAAACTTTAAGGGCCTCTTTTCCATCAGAAGCATCAATTATTTCAACATTTATTTTTGCAAGTGTTTGATTTACTATTTTTCTCATTAACTTTGAATCATCTACAAACAATATTTTCTCTTTCATAACTACACCCTTCCTCTCTATAATTTACTCTAGATATCTCTGATGACTTAAATAGAGTTGCAAAAACATTGATAACCTACCCTCCAAGAAATAAAAATAATAACAAATTAACCCTATCTAACCATCTTTCTTACAAGAGTAGATACCCATATTCCAACTAATATTATTGCGGACACCATCTCGAATCCATTCACAATGATGCTTCCTCCCACTGGTACAACATTACCATAGCCGACAGTTGAGAAGGTTACCAAGCTGAAGTGGTAGCATTGCATTAAATCATTTAAAGATGGAATAAGCTTTGCTGCTACTGGATTGAAAATCAAAATCCCCTTACTTGTACTTAAACCGAGAAAAAAGTACAAGTTACCACAAGTAAATACTAAAAGAAACGAAACAATAAGACTATAAAAAGGTCTCTCTCCATACCCACAAATGAGATATGAAATAATGGAACTTAACCTTGAAAACCCATTAAGCATTATTAATTCAGTTTTTTTGAACAGATAGAAATATTCACCACTAAGGCTTGAAATTTTATTGTTTTGAAACAATTCATTAAAGGCAATATAAGTTTCTATTGCGAATCTAACCTCACGCTTTTCTCTCTTACTGAAGCTTAATTCACCAAAAAAAGTATTGCGGTTTACCTTCGAGCCTTTAAATGTGTCTTCTATTGAAAAATCAACAAATTTTGTATTAATAATCTTAGCGTTTCTAAGATTGACATCACTAATAATTGCAATGTCAAATCCACAGTCCGCCAATATTAAATCAAACATATTATTATCTTCAAATCGTGAAAAATAGAAATTAGTTTTTTCAAAAATATTTTGAGACATATCACATTTGTAAAATCTGGCAGTTAATTCACACTCACTAAACATCGAAAACATATCATCTAGATTTTTCTTACCAGCGTCGTTCTTTAAAAAACTACATTCTTCATAAATCACTCCATAATCCATAGTGTAACATTCTTTGAAAATGCATCCTATAAAAAGACAGTTTTTGAATTTAATATTACTGAAACAACATGTAGAAAAATTGCAATAATAAAACTTTACATTTTCTACATTTACAAATTCCAATTCTTCTGAAGCTTCATCATTACCGAAAGACAACCCATTAAAGGTGACAAGATTATATCTATTATTTTCAAAATTATAATAGCCACTTTCACATTCAATTTTATCCCCATCAAAAACTTCCTCTTTAATTTTCAGCTCTGTGGTTATTTCTTTCAAACGGCTTGAAAAAAAGGTTTCATATTCATATTTTCTATGTATTATAGATTCTCTTACCTTAATTTCTTTTGCTTTAAAATTATTGCTAACCATTTTACACATCACATCCTTATCATATATTGGTTTCATATAGTTCCTCCAAAAATTGTTCCAATATTATATATATTCAAATGAAACCCAAATGTGAAATTAATAGATCAATAAGGAAAAAGGTGGTATGTACGAAATACTTAAAAAGATAAGTTATTTAATGTATTGGGAGCAAAATGCGACAACCATCTTAAAACCCTCCGCATAATAGTAAAACAACAGTTTCATTAGCTCAACATCTGAATCCAAACCTATTCATTTAACGTACTTTGGCTATATAAATTCGAGTTATTATTATTTTACTGTTTATCAGAAGAACTTTCATAATTAATTTGAAAGTTATAACAATTATAGGAAAAATAAGTACTACATTACTTAGATTATCATTAGAATAAGATAGAAGAGACAATATTCTTGTTAGTAGTAATTATTGATATTCAATGTTAAATTAATTTTGTGAGGTGTTGAGAGTGAATAATACAGATAACGATATAGAGTTCAATAAGTACCAAGAGCTGATGGAATCACAGACCATAAAGTATATTAGCATAATTAATGATTATGAAAAACAGGTAGCAATGTTAAACTCCATACTTGATATGTACAAATATTTAAATGACTTTCAGTTATCGAAAGACTTGTATGAAATATTAAGTGACATGATAATAGGGGTACTCGGAGTTTCCTATTGTACAATAGCAATAACTGTAAATAGAAAGTTGATAGTAATGGCATCAAGTAATTATAAAATAGGTACTGAATTAGATACTTTTAGTGTAGCAACTAATTGTATTGTTGAGTATATAACTAAAAGAAATGAAATTATTGGTGCTATAGAAGTCCGTACAGCTAAGGGCAGTACGACTCAGGGGTATACAAAACAATTCCTAAAGCTTATTTGCGCGCAATTATTACTTATACTAGACAATAGGTCGTTAAATGAGAAAATGTTGTTACAGGCTAATACAGATTTACTTACTGGCTGTTGTAATAGGAGATCTTTTTATGACATGATAAAAACCAGACGTATTTATGAAAATGATTATTGTATCTTAATGTTTGATATAGACAAATTTAAGCTTATAAATGACAAGTATGGCCATGAGGCAGGAGATATAGTATTAAAGACGTTTGGCGGAATTCTCCTTAACAGTATGCGTAAGGATGATATAGTATGTAGATATGGAGGGGAGGAATTCGTAGTATATTTACATGGATTATGTTCAAAAACATCATCTTTCGTTAAAGCGGAGGCAATTAGAAAATTAATAGAAAGCTCTGTTGTAATGGTAGATAAAATAGAAATAAAGTTTACAACCAGTATAGGTGTAGCTATTGATACTAATGGGGTAAGTGATATTCAAGATGTAATAAAAATTGCGGATGATAATTTATTTAAAAGCAAAAATACAGGACGAAATAAGACTACAATTTAACCCTTAACTATTTATTTCCCATATCATGCTTCATAGCCATTTCAATTAATAACAGCTTGAAATTTATTAACCACACCACTTTCTACTAATTCATTTAATTCATTAATACAACCTTTACTATATATGCTGTAAATCAATGTTACGCGTTGAATTTTGTAAGCTATAAGCCAATGATAAATATTGTAGGCATTTTACTTTCAAAAAATAATAGC
>DHIM01000090.1 GCA_002403785.1 Clostridium sp. UBA4746 | reverse complement strand
CCACTTCATACGCCAGTGGTATTCCTTTGGTTTCGACTGTTACTACATAGTCTATATCTACCTCATTAAAAGCAGATGCAAGAATTACTCCTGCTTTGTGCACTATTTCCGGATTATACATAATATCAGTCATATATATAAAATTTCCCGGTATTACCCTATCCTCCTGTATTAAAATCTTACATAACTCTTCTGCAAATACCCTAGTTTCCTGCTTTGAAACTCCACAAATATATTTTACTCCACCAGCTGCACCTGCGACTGTTTCCACTCTTCCCATAGACAGCTCACTAAGCGTTTCGCGAACAATAACAATATCTTCGCTAATTGTGGATTTAGCTGCATTAAATAGTTCTGTAAACAGTTTTAAGTTAATTGTCTTATTAGGATTTTCCGTTAATATTTTAGTAATACCTGTAACCCTTTGATTTCTACTATATTTATTCATAATATATCACCCATATTTTTATTTTACGAATTTTACTGAGTAAAATTAGTAATATCATTCGTATTTTAATTGTAATTCTTTTTTATATTTATTACAATGCTTATATAAATAATTTCAAAAGATTTGGTTAATTTGAGTCAAATAGTTTTTAAAATTATTTTAACTCTATAATTAGATAAGTTCAAACTTCACAAAATATTATTCTACAATGTGTATGGTTTTTTTGTAAATACGTATATAATTAATAAGTACATATGTATATTTATTTGTTATAATCAATACTAATGTATTTTGCATATACTAAACAATCATAATTATTTTTAAGGAGTTGATATAATGTCTTTTGATTTTATAAAAGATAAAAATAAAAATATTCATTTCATTGGAATCGGTGGTATAAGCATGAGTGGCCTAGCCGAAATACTTATAAAAAATGGATACACAGTTTCTGGGTCCGATATGAAATTATCACATATAACGAACAAACTTAAAGAAAATGGTGTTGAAATCTATATAGGTCATAATGGCGATAACATAAAGAATGTTGATTTAGTTGTGTACACCGCTGCTATTTCTCCTGATAATCCTGAAATCATTAAAGCTAAAGAGCTAAATATACCTTTAATGGATCGAGCTGAATTTTTAGGTAACATTATGAAAGGTCATAAGTATAATGTTGCTGTAGCGGGTACACATGGTAAAACTACTACAACTTCAATGATTGCCCACATTATTTTAAATGAAGATGTAGACCCTACCATATTAGTGGGTGGAGAATTGGATGCTATAGGAGGTAATGTTCTAGCTGGACATAGCGACTATTTTATTACAGAGGCCTGTGAATATAAGGCATCATTTTTAAAATTTTTCCCTTACATAGGGACAATAACAAATATTGATGCAGACCACCTTGATTACTATAAAGACATAAACCATATTAAAGAGACTTTTATAAAATTTATTAATCTTATACCTAAAGAAGGCTATTTAGTCGCAAATGTGGAAGATGAAAATGTTAAAACTATTCTTCATAATCATGATTATAAATGCACTATACTTACTTATGGAATAAACAACGGAATGCTTAAGGCAAAAAATATTAGCTATAATGAATTAGGTTGTGCCACATTTGATGTTTTTAAAGACGACCACATGTTATTTCAAATAAATCTTAGTGTACCAGGTCAGCATAATGTTTTAAATGCTCTTGCAAGTATAGGGACTTCACTAATTCTTGATCTTTTAAAAGGATCAATTGTTGATGGCCTTTCTAGTTTTAAGGGTACCCATAGACGTTTTGAGTTAAAAGGGACTAAAGATGGAGTAACTGTTATTGATGATTATGCTCACCATCCTACAGAAATTAAAGCAACCTTAAGTGCTGCAAAAAATTATCCTCATAATAAAATTTTTTGTGTTTTTCAACCGCATACTTATTCAAGAACCATAAGCTTATTTGAAGATTTTTCTAATTCTTTTTTTAATATGGATAATTTAATACTAGCAGATATTTATCCTGCCAGAGAAAAAGATACCGGAGTAATAAGCTCAAATATGCTTGGCGATAGAATAAGAGAGAAAAATGTAAATTGTGTAAATCTTCATAGTTTTAATGGAATTGTTGATTATCTAAAAGACAATTTAAAAGAAGGGGATATACTTCTTACAATGGGTGCAGGGGATGTAGTTAAAGTCGGAGAAATGTACTTAAAATAACAGTTTGTAATTGTAAGAATGTTTTAATTTGATTAAAAATCACGGGCTACTAGTCTGTGATTTTTTTTTTTAAATAAGATTAAGCGAGTTACAAAATTCAGTTTTGTGAATATTTCCCAGAAAATGAATAACTCTTTTTTATTGTTTTTCTAAATTTAATTCTTTCAACTATTTATCTTCTCATGCATTTTTATATTCACATAAAATTCCTTATTCCTTATTTCTATATATGTTTCATTATAATCCATTTCAAAATTTGCCATAGTCGAATAAACCCCACTGTCACTTAAAAAATGTATAGTGCAAATATTATTATCATCTGTAGTGCATAATCTAATAAGTATGCTTTTAACAACTGGAAACTGCATTCTAGAATTTATAAACTTAGGAAGATTATTAATGTATAAATTTACACATCTATATTCCAATGGGATTAGTAAATCAACATTATTTTTATCCTTTTGTATTTCCTTTACTTCAAAGTCACTTATTATTTTCAGATTATTTTTTTCATATACCATATGTCACCTCAAATATAAAATTTAACATCATACTTATAATACTAAAAAAGCCTTACATTATACAAGTATTTCTTAATATTATGTTATTATTTATGCATCCTTCACCAAATGGAATCATCTCTTTATAAGCAACTAAACCTATTAATTTAAATCTTATATTTATAAAGTTTAATCTTAATTTTAAAAAATATATTGCGTAAAAACATTAATTTTGGGTAACACTAAATATGAAAAAATGTTTTGGAGGTATATATAATGAAAAATTTTCTAGTTTCGGCTATAGTGGATATAATAATAATTTTCGCTTCATATTTTCTATTCAAAAGTATTATAAGCGGGCCAACTCGTCATAGAATATATGAAAAATTTATGAGTTCATTTGCAAAGTTTGTAATTATTATTTTTGTAGCTAGTGCTCTAGTCACTTCTCTTACTGCTCTAATTTTATACAAAACACAATATATAGTATATATTAATATATTAGCTCCTGCTTTAGTATCTATACTTGTGGGTTTCGTTATGTCTACAGTACCTACTAGAGGTATAGGTGACAAAGAAGAAATTACTAAAAAGTAATACATATCAGTTTTTCATATAATATTAATCTAATTTCACGTGAAAAACTGATATCTTTCTTTATAACGAAAGTTGTAATTTAATTCATTAATAAAAAAACACTACATAACTTAAAGAATACTTCTAAGAGCTGTTGACAATCATGCATTTATTTAATATAATGGATGTTGTCTTCAATAAATGGATTTTACATTTTATAAATTCTATGTTTCTTATTTTATAAAAAACATTTGTAATTTAGTTGACATTTATGAATTTATTTTGTATAATAAATCTTGTCTTCGGGGTGTAGCGCAGCTGGGAGCGCGCGTGGTTTGGGACCATGAGGTCGCAGGTTCAATCCCTGTCACCCCGACCAAAAAGAGTTGTCTTATGACAACTCTTTTTTTATTGTAATTTTTTATGCTTTAGAATGTATAAAACTACTCGTTTTTGACAAAATAAATAATGATTTACCATTTTATTGTTTTTTTCTAATATTATGCTAAAATCATTACATAACTAATAATAACTTAGGAGTGATTATTTTGAATAAAATGTATAATGAAATTTTTAAGACCCTACTCAAATCTTATTATGAAGATAATTTTGAAAACAAGGTACAAGAATTACTATCTAAAGATAATATTAATAAAAATGAACTGAGTTCTATAATTTCTTCGCTTTGTGGAGTTGAAGTAGACTTTTCTCATAATTACATAGATGATTTAAATAAAGCTATCCTTTCCTATGAAACAAATTATAAAATTGTAAATAAGATTAAACATTGTACCATGGACTGTATTGACAATAATGGTAAAACTCAATGTCAAGCTTCTTGCCCGTTTGATGCCATCTTAATAGACAATAAAAGTAATACTACCTATATTGATAATGATAAATGCACAGACTGTGGATTTTGCGTAGAAGCATGTTCAAGTGGTGCCTTAATGGATAAGGTAGAGTTTATTCCCCTCCTAAATTTACTAAAAGGAAACTCGAAAGTAATAGCAGCTGTAGCCCCTGCCATTACAGGTCAGTTTGGAGAAAATGTTAATATCGATAAACTTAGAACTGCTTTTAAAAAGATTGGATTTACAGATATGATTGAAGTCGCATTTTTTGCAGATATGCTTACAATAAAAGAAGCAGTAGAATTCGATGAACATGTTAAAACAAAAGATGATTTAATGCTTACCTCCTGCTGTTGTCCTATGTGGGTAGGCATGGTAAAGAGGGTATACAATGATTTAGTTAAGTATGTATCTCCTTCCATATCTCCTATGATTGCCTCAGGTAGAGTTTTAAAGAAATTAAACCCTAACTGCAAAGTAGTATTTATAGGCCCCTGTATTGCAAAAAAAGGTGAGGCTAAAGAAAAAGATCTTTTAGGTGATATTGATTATGTACTTACCTTCGCAGAACTTAAGGACATTTTTGATACATTAAACATTGATCCAGAAAAACTTGAAGAAGACGCCTCTACTGAATATGCATCTCGTGGTGGTAGACTTTATGCACGAACAGGTGGGGTATCTATAGCCATTGGTGAAGTAATAGAAAAATTATTTCCTGAAAAACATCATTTATTAAATGCTATTCAGGGAAATGGTGTAAAAGAATGCAAGGCATTACTTACTAAAGCACAAAGCGGAGAGGTTAATGCAAACTTTATTGAAGGTATGGGTTGTGTTGGCGGTTGTGTTGGTGGACCTAAATCTTTAATTGATGCAGCTTCTGGAAAACGTATGATAGATAACTTTGCTGAAAGCTCAAATATAAAAACATCTATAGATAGCGACTGCATGGATGAAATTCTAAGTCGGATTGGTATTAACTGCACAAGCGACTTTAAAGATAAAAACAAGACTAAAATTTTTGGGAGAAAATTCTAAATAATATTTATAATATAAATATTATTTAAAATATGATACAATATTCAGTAATTAGATAATTAATTTTTATGCCCAAGGGAGGGTTTTATGAAAGCATTGTTTGAATATATAAGTCATAGAGATATTAATATACTTAGAATTATAAACAATTCTTGGAAGTGTAAGTTTTTGGATATTGTAATGCCCTCTATGACTTACTTAGGCTCTTTCACTTTTATGTTTATATTTTGTACCGCTTCCTTTTTGTTCAATAATCCTATGCTTCATACCATGGCTATTAAAGCTATGATTTCTATAACAATTAGCACCGGCATAGGTAAAGTTCTTAAAGTAACAGTTACTAGATTAAGACCTTTTATAAAAATTCCAAACTTAAATATAAAAAAAATAGGTATTGATAAATATTCCTTTCCATCAGGTCATACTACTGGTGCATTTTCATTAGCTGTGATAATAGCTTTATATTTTCCTATATTTGGGTTTATATCTATCCCCTTAGCAATATGTGTAGGAATATCTAGAATTTACATAGGAGTTCATTACCCTACAGATGTTATTATGGGTATTTTTATTGGAAGTACTTGTTCTTTTCTTACTTATAGGTTTTTTTAAAAAAAATACATTTTAATTTAAGATGTATTATACTTAAATAAGGGCTTATTAAATGCTAACGAATATTAAAGCTGCAATTTTTGATTTAGATGTTACCCTTATTGATTCTATGTGAGTTTGGGGTAAAATAGATGAAAACTATTTTTCAAACAGAAATATGGATTTACCTAAAAAAACAGATAGATAATCTTAGCTTTGATGAGACTGCAGTATATTTAAAAAGTAATTCATGAATGTTATAGGCGTATATGATGATTCCTTTAAAGACCAAAAGAAGATATAATTAATTATGTATATATGTATATATGTATATAATAGAGTATAACGAACTAACAACAGCCATTTAACACTCATGTTTAGACATGAGCTTTTTTTTTATGAATATTTTGTTTACAATAGAATACTATATAAT
>DHIM01000108.1:15670-15810 GCA_002403785.1 Clostridium sp. UBA4746 | reverse complement strand
TAAATAAAACACATAGTTATCAAATAGTCGAAATGCAAAATAAAATTAATGATCTTGAAAAGCAATTGGTAGAAGAGAGAAAATATAGAAATGAATTAAATGCACTACGAGAATACATATTTAAAGTAAATAATGATTAT
>DHIM01000108.1:11107-15466 GCA_002403785.1 Clostridium sp. UBA4746 | reverse complement strand
TATTTAAAGTAAATAATGATTATATTCCATTAGCTTCAGTAAAGACATTAACTGATTATATTTCGAGTAACAAGATAATCATCATAGGTGGAACTAAAGAATGGAGAAGAAGGTTTAGAGAAAAATATCCTGAACTTAGATCTTTACATGGATTCAATGAAAATTTTGATACTAGTATCTTAGTCAACTATGATTATGTGTTTTTTTATACTGGTTTCATGAATCATGCTACTTATTATAAGGCTATGAGCTTTATAAGAACTAATCAAATTAAATTTGGCTATATAGGAAAGACAAATATAGACTTGGTAGAAGAAGAAATTATTGATGAATTAGAAAAAAGTAGTTTAAATTAATGTAGAAACAAAATAATTAAAAACAGGTCGCCTATAATTTTAAGGCGACCTGTTTTTAATTATTTAATCCATAGATTAATTGATCAAGATTAATACCATGAACACTCGCTGCTTTTTCCAAAGTTTCGAATTTTACTGAAAGACACCCTGTACAATCCATTCCAAAATCCATCAGAACATGTATTTTTTCGGGATTATTTCTAAGGATTTTTCCAATAGTCATATCTTTTGTAATCATTTTGACAATAACATCACTTGAATAAACCTTTACCTTAACCGTTCCCTCATTTATATTTTCAATCTCGGATTTTAAATTTAGTTTATTAAACTCACCTTCAAACCAATGTGGGACATGACGGCAAATTATTTCAAGTTCATTAAAAGTGGTCTTATGAATGAAGGGTAAAAGTATTTGCTTTGTGGTTAAATTTGAATTGTTTTGCATCTCAGTTTTCATGTCTATAAAATAATTACCTTCCTTACCACTTTTTATAGGAGTTGGTATGATTTCTGGTTTCTCTTTATTAAGTTTCTCCTCCTCCTCACCTTTAACTACAAGATCCAAAAAATCCTCTGGAATACCCTCTACCTTCCAAATGTTAAAACCCATGCCATCGAGAACTGTATATGGTATTCCTTTAACACCACGTGCTACAAAAACTTTACAATCACCAATGGCACTTGCCATGATTTTAACATTATCTCGAATTATATCTGAACTCATTAGATCATTACTCTCAAAGGCGATTTCATTAATTATTTTCCATTCTTCTTTTTCCTTTAAATAAACCTTAGTTGTTCCACTTTGATTTAAGGAAATTGTTTTGCCATCCTCACCAATAAACGCTGCAATTTTCATATTCATATTTTTCTTCCTCCTCTTATTTTTTTTAATAGTTATTATCTTGTTTACTATTTCCAGCAGTTGGACTTATACCATCAAATGGTATAATGTATTTTCAAGCCCAACCCTTCCTTCCTTTTAACAATAAGTAAATAAAGAATGGTGCACCAATAATTGAAGTTAGTATGCCAAGTGGTATCTCAGTTACAAAAATGCAACGAGCTATATTGTCTACTATCAACATAAATATGCCTCCAATAAGTAAAGAAGTCGGTAGAAGCACCTTGTAATTCGGTCCCACTATTAATCTAGCTATATGAGGTATTATAAGTCCTACCCAGCCTATCATGCCGCTTACTGATACTGAAGCCGCTGTCAAAAGAGTGGCACATAGTATGAATATCAAACGAAGTTTACCAGTATCTATTCCCATAGCCTGAGCCTCTTCCTCACCAAAGGAAAGAACATTAATCTTATAACGTAGCAGATAAAGTGGAACTATGGCTATAGATAATGGAATTAGTAACACTATTACCTGACTTGATGTAACCGATGAAAGCCCTCCCATTAACCAGAATGTAATAGCAGGTAGTTTACTCTCTGGGTCAGCTACATATTTGGTTATGGAGGTGAAAACTGAGAATAAATTAGATACTACCATACCCGTAAGTACCAATATCATAACAACATTATTGTTGCGACTTATTACTTTACTTAATATATAACTCAAAAATACCGCACATAGGCTGAATATAAAGGCTGTTATTTGAATTCCAACATTGCCAAAAGACATTAATATAGCCATAGCAGCACCAAAACCAGCTCCAGCTGAAGCTCCAAGTATATCAGGTGATACCATAGGGTTTTTAAACAATCCTTGATAAGTGGCTCCAGCGCTAGATAGCGCTGCACCCACCATAATAGCCACTAAAATTCTTGGTATACGCACATTAAAAAGAACTGTTTCAATAGTTGAAGGCCATGTTGGTGCAAGTCCAAAAACCTTTCCCGTAAAAACTTCAAACAACTCTGGCAATGATATGGTATATCTACCAAGGGTAAAAGATATCAATATTATGGCAATTAGTATAAAAATCAAACTAGTAATTATATATGGCACTCGATTTTCTTTTGTTTTCTTTGATCTCTCTAGATTAACTTCATTAATACTCACTTCCAAAAGATTATCTTTTTCAATCTCCATAATATACCTCCCCTTGCAAATGAAATCTATAAATTAATATGTTAGCTAATTAATGGTACACAAGATTTAATTGTTTTACCTTGTTCATTTACACTACTTATTATTTTTACATTTACACCGTATGTTGATTTTAAATTTTCTTCAGTTACCACTTGTTCTACGCTTCCTACAGTAAAAATATTGTTTTTCTGTAATAGTGCAACTTTAGTTGAACAAAGAAAAGCATGATCTGGGAAATGTGAAGTCATAATTATTCCTATTCCCATTTTTGCAAGCTTATTAATTTGTTCAAGCACTTTAACTTGATTTCCAAAGTCTAAATTTGAGGTAGGCTCATCCATTACCAATATTTCGCTTTGTTGAGTAAGTGCCCTTGCAATTAAGATCATTTGCCTCTCACCACCACTAAGTTCAGTGTAGATACGATGTTTCAAAAATGAAACATTCAAAGTGTCTAGTGCTTCCTCCGCGATTTTTACATCTGCTTTAGATGGTGATGAAAACATTCCAAAATGAGCAGTACGACCCATTGTTACTACATCTAACACATTATAGGGAAAGGAAGGAATATGTGCTTGCGGAACATAACCAATAGCCATTGCCAATTTCTTTTTAGAAAAGCTTTGTATATTCTGATCATTTAAGGTAATTTCGCCATTCATCAATTTTAAGAATCCTAAAATTGTTTTGAATAAAGTAGTTTTACCCACACCATTTGGTCCAAGTAGACATAATATTTCTCCTTATTCTACTTTAACGGATATTCCATCTACCACAATTTTTGATCCATATCCACAAACAGCATTTTTTATTTCAAGTTTCATATTATTCACCCCCATAAATAAATACTACAAATGCGCACTCATATTAATGATAGTAGTAGTTCATTTTGTCTATTTCATTTCCTCGTGAATTTGTGTATCAGTTATTGATTTAGACAAATAAACCTTTGAATAAAAGATTTTTACCTCTTTCTTAATATCTAAGTTTATTTTTTTTGGATATAAAACATTTGCTGTCCATTCGAGTCCCATTAAGGACTGAATTCTATCTAACATTTCATATTTTAAGGTTGCATATACACGTTTGTTTTTTACAGCATCTATATTTTTCCATTCTGAACTTGAGAGTATCACATCACGTGCCTTTGCTGTTTTCGCTATAATTACGTCAGGATTCCAAGCAAGTACTTCCTCCATAGAAGGCGTTACACTCTCATTCTCTTCATCTGCTTTTGAAGTTGAAATTGTGTCATAAAGATTAGT
Organism: Clostridium sp. UBA4746; assembly: GCA_002403785.1. GTDB lineage: Bacteria > Bacillota > Clostridia > Clostridiales > Clostridiaceae > Clostridium_AD. The sequence continues at coordinate 11,797 of DHIM01000108.1, read as the reverse complement.
TCCTCCAGCCATCCTTATTATTGATGCCATTATAGTCTTAGATCCAACAGTTGTATTAATTTGTGGCTGAGCATAATATACTTTTAACTTATCCTTTTCAGGAATTTTAGATGTTATATCTGTAACCTTAGCCATAGTGCTATGCCAATAATCTGCTAATCCATTTCCTTCTTACACTAGAATAAAGTTTTCCTTTAGCGGCAGTTGCACCTTCTAAAATTACATCTGGATTCCAAGACATAACTTGTTCCATTGATACAGTTGCCATAGAACCTATCTTTGCTTCAGATATGTCTGCTACATTTTTTGCACCAGCAATATCTAAAACTTCTGTATGTATATTTCCAGAAATGTCAGTTTGAAGCCAGCTTGATCCCTCTGCATAATATACCTTCACTTTCTTGTCATCTGGAATTTTTTTCACCATAGCCTTCACGTTTGCCAGAGCTTTTTTAGAATAATCAGAAAGCTCCTTTGCTCTTTTCTGTTCACCAAGACATTCACCCAAGAATGTATATACTTTTTCAGTATTCTCAAGATTAGCGGATACCATTACAAGGCCTATCTAAAATTCTATTACCTTTTTTAATCATTTCCCTACACTTCCACTTTAAAGTTTTTTATAATTTCATAATATATTGATAATAAAATATTTCCTCATCTTTATCAAAATCTTCACAATGCGAAATG
>DHIM01000108.1:0-10952 GCA_002403785.1 Clostridium sp. UBA4746 | reverse complement strand
ATCACAATGCGAAATGTTTTTATTATCAATTATTATAAAATATAATAAGAATTTCTTTATAGAATTCACCAAAGATAACCCCTCCTTATTAGACATAAATGTCAGCAATCTTCATTTACAGTTTGATCAATCACTTTAACTATATCTTCCATATTTAAATCACCTCTCTCTAAAAATCATTAATTTATCAATTCCAATTGAACCAATTTTAACCCCTGTTCAATTGTGTACCAATATATAACGCTTCGAATTCCTCGCTCTAGTAACTTCTTCTTGGCATTATCCCCAATTCTCAAGGTAAGAACAGCATCACAGTCAGCAATTGAATCCATTGCAACCTCTCTGCGGGTTTCCTCTTCATCACATTCTTCATGCCCAATACAGTACTTATCAGCCTGCCTGGTTTCAATGTATTTAAAATCTGAACCGTTTATTTCATAAATCATAAACTCCTTAGCATGACCATAATGCAGATCTACAAGTCTACCATTCTTAGACGTTACTGCTACCTTTATTATTTTTGCATTTTGCTGTACTTTATCTACTTTCTCTTCTAGAACTTTATTTGAAAATTCTTGTGACCTATCCTCGCCAATTAATCCAATAGCATCCGCCCTACATTGTTTACAATGTCGCATTTGCTTAACATCCAATTCACATATATCTCTCATTTTTATTAAATTCTTCATATTAGTTTGAGGATGATTTTCAAAAACACTTCCTTGTGCAGGTATTAATGGCATAATGTTTATTATATAAACTCCAAGTCCCCTCATCTTTTTAACAACTTCAGGGATGTGATGATCATTAATTCCCTCAAGCATTACAATATTTATTTTTACAATAATTCCTTGACTAGTTAATAATTCAATACCTTTTAATTGATTTTCTAATAACAACTTTGCTCCTAATTCTCCGTCATAGTGCTTACCCTTATAATTAACATATTTATATATTTTTGCACCAATCTTGCTATCTAAACAATTTACGGTTACTGTAACATGTGTTACTCCCAATTGAATAATTTCCTGTGCGTATTCTGGTAACATCAAACCATTAGTTGAAAGACAAAATACTATATCAGGATTTTTTGCTCTAATTAATTCTATAGACTTCCTAGTATTATCCCAATTCTCTAAGGCATCTCCAGGTCCTGCAATACCAACTACGGAAAGTTGTCCAATTTTTTCTTTTACTCTATCAAACTTTATTTTAGCATCTTCTGGCGCAAGTATTTCACTAGTAACACCAGGCCGACTTTCATTTACACAGTCAAATTTTCTATTACAATAGTTACAACTAACATTGCAATTAGGCGCAACGGGCAAATGCATTCTAGCAAATTTATTGTGAGCATCAAAAGAATAACAAGGATGTTTATTTGTCTTTTCTAGCATAACGTCTGAAATTTTATTTATATTATCTGTTTTGGAGCAATTGCAATCCATAATCCTCACCTCACCTTTAAATTTTAAGATTTACCTAGCACTCCTTCCAATTTATTTCTTTTGAACGAAATGCACGCTCCCAATCATTTGCAAATACCTCCAAAATATTTAGCATTCCTTCATACCCGAAATACTCCTTATCAACATAAACATCTCTATTTGTGGGATTTAGTACATCAAAAGCTATTTTTATTCCTACCTCTTCTGCTATATATTTCTCCCAAGCTGATCCAACAACTGCGTCAACCTTTATATCTGTTAACGCCTTCTTTATTTGATAACCATCTATAGAAAATGCTACTTTTGGTGAAATTCCTAGATCATTCAGTTCTCTCTCAAGAATCTTTTGTGATTCTGGCATATCCGATTTAAACAACAATACTTCAGGAATCATCTCAAGTTCCTCAAAAAGCATTCTCACAAGACCTATACCAATAGTAGCATCTGCAGATATTGCAACTCTGCAGTTACGATATCTCGGAATAATCATCAGAGCCCTCTTTCGAAGAATTTCAACAACAAATTCTTCACCTTTTTTTATTAACTCCTGCACTTTTTCCTCTACATTAAAATAATTTCCGAGTGCTGTTAGCCACTGAGTTGTATTTTTCATACCTATAGGAAGCGGAATATCTGCGAGAATTAAGGGTATACCATGTATATCCTGCATTTTTTGTGAAAACTTATAACCAACATCGTGACTTAAAAGAATGTTTGCAGATGCCTTCCCTGCAATTTCAAGTTCATTTAAGGATGTATTATGAGCTATTACACTCTGCACCTTAATACCTAAAGATTCTAAAATTTTACTTACCCAATTTAAATCCGCCCACCAAGTAGGATTTAAATTTGCCTGAGGAGCAATAATGTTAACAGTGTTAGTTTTTTTTATGTATTCCTTTTTTATAAAAGGGAATAAAGCCTCAAGTCCTATATCTATGCCATCATAACTATTACCTCTAAACCCACCTGCCATTATAGGTATTAATTTTGCATTAATTTCTGATTGCATATTTTTGCATATAGCAATAATATCTTCACCAATAATATCTGCTGAGCAGGTTCCAACTACAAACATAACCTTGGTATTAAATGCAGTATCGGCCTCTCTTATCATATCTTGTAATTTCCTTGTTGCTCCCATTATGATATCTGACTCAAAAAGACGTGTACATCCTATTTTTCGTTTGGTAAAATCAATTTCATGGGTGTCATATGCACTAGCAACTGTTGCTGCGCAACCTTGAGGAGAATGGATAACAACACTTACATCTTCAATCCCAGCTATGATGTTAGCTACACCCTCAAGTGCACAACCCAAAACAGGATCTTTACTATATTTGCTATCTTCAAATTTTATTCGTTCATACATTTTCCTCGCCTCCTACCTGCTGAATAAACCGTACAATCAGGTAAGTCACCTGATAATTTAGGAGTTAAGGATGAAGCAGATGCCATTCCTGCATTCTTTGGGAACACTATTCTTTTAGTTAGATAACTTCGTGGTCTAAAAGAATACTTAAGCGCAGTATTTATACATTTTGCAACCTTTAACGCTCCCTTATACCCAAATCTTGGCCTATTTAATATTGCATTTAGATCTACTAATGGAATATTGGGATAGGCTAAGGAAGAACCGAAATAAACCACGGATTCTGCACTTAAACCACCAATTAAATCCAATAGTTCATCTTCTGTTTGTTTCATGGATTCATATCTACCAAATGCAAGTGTGCCCTTTGTAATTAATATCTCTGGATCTATTCCCGTTTCTAAGAGATAATCAATACTAGTTTCCCTTGCTCCTGTACTCCAAGGATGAAAATTAAATATTACAACACGCATACCGAAATCTCGCTCTAGCATATGAGCTATAGACAAAGATTTTACAGCATCGTGACCTTCGACTATTGCTGTTTTTCCAACTAGATTTTTTTTGGTTTCTTCAAATTCAATCTTAATGTCGTTGTATTCCCTTTCCATTAAAGCCTTAGCTTCTTCTTCCATCCCTAAATATTTAGCCGCTCCCTCTATCCATTTTTCAGTAGCACTTATACCATAAGGAAGTATAGTCGAGTTGAGTGGAGTACCAAATTGTGATAGCATTTCTTTGCCAATGACATAACCTATATCAACGCATAAGCTGCAATTTACTGCGACACTTGGAGCTTTTTTTAGTTCTTCAAGAGTGCAATTACCAGCAATAACTGAATTAACACTTGCTCCCATACCTTCAATAAGTCTTATTAGCTCCTTTACATCAGTATCTACCTCGGTTCTTTCTGGTCCCATCTTACCCCCTACAATATTAACCGACTTAGCTAACTCTGCTTTAAGCTCTGGAGTGGGCGGCTCCATTAGTTTTACTAATTCCTTAAACACCAAATCAAAACCACTGCGATATTCTCCTGAAAAGCCTTCACAATGTATAGTCATTGTTTCTGCGTTTATTTCACTACTAAGATCATCCACCACACTATCAATGTTATCTCCGATAATTCCGGTAGCACAACTAGTTGCCACAATAATAATATCAGGCTTGTATTTTTTATCCACTTCTAAAATAGCCCCTTTTAATTCCTTTTCTCCACCATAAACTATATTTTTTTCTCCTATATTTGTGCTTAAAACCGATTCATAAGGCGACCCACTATTTCGGCAATTAGTAAGCTTATATGCCTGTTTTACTCCATAAGCACAACCACTTGGACCATGGGCAATAACTATTGCATTTTTAATGCCACTCAAAATCTTCATAGCAGTCCAAAATTTACAAGCACGTGTATGACTACCTTGTAGATTAGTCTTTATTTTACCTTCTTTTGCCAACTTATAAAGCTCACCCAAATGCCCGGAAAATACAACACTATCAGAAATACTCATACCTTCCACCTCCACATAATTAATTAGAACTTTATATAGTCTAGAATTTATAGATTCGGGTATGACTAACTTGTAGTCATACCCGAAGTTTAATCTTTATTGCAATTCCCTTATTACGCACAATATATAAAAATATATAAAAATATTTTTTAACATTATACTATTAGGCAAGACACTCCACCAATAATTGCGCCTGCAAATGTTGCTACTGCAATCATAGATCTCATTGATTCACTTGTTTCATAATGCATTATAAGGATCTTTTTAAAGGAACTAACCGAAGCATAAATTATTACTCCTGCAGCAAAAGCCGTTAATGGTTGTGCAATAGATTCAGGTATTAAAACTAACGCTCCTAGTGGTATTAATAAAGCAATTATAGATGCAATTATAAATCTAGTTCTATCTTTAATACCCTCCAATAGAGAGAATGTAACCATACCTTCTGGCAACTTGTGAAACACTAACCCAACTATCAATATCGGAGAAATTGAACCAATTGAAGTTAAAATTATACCTTCGCAAAAATTATGAAATCCCATTCCCGCAACAGCTGTATAATTGCCGATTTTTTCATTATTTGTTCCAACTAAGTACATGCATAATATGCCTAGTATGCAGACCAAATATCCGTATGAAAAATTTTTTGTTGCATCAGGAAGTATATCTGAAAAAACAATTGCAAATAAAAATCCTAACCCTATACAGGACAAAATCATTCTCTTAATAGTTCCTTTTGTTTTTAAAAAGATTAAAGCACCTAATAACTCTGCAACCACAAACATAATTGCAATCTTTACGTTCATTTCTAACTACCTCCTCAAATATTTTGTAAATCTATCTAATTTTTTACCATACGTTTAATAACCATTCTCTATCTTTCTTGTTTTCCATATCTGCAAACATAGTGTTTGCTATGGTCTCTGCGAGCCATTCTGCTCCCTTATAACCTATAACAGGATATTTATATAGTCCTGCTCTGTCAAAGGTTGGAAATCCGACCCTTACCATTGGGATTTTATTATCAATAGCAATGTATCTCCCCTTTGAATGTCCGAGTATCAAGTCGATTTCTAAAGATTTATCCTTTATTCTTCTCTCAAGTTCCCATAAATCCGCCTTACATATTACTTCAATCTCACAGTTAGCATTTTCTTCTATTTCTTTAAATCTAGGATCTTTTGGATATGTCTTGTTATCATCTCCTAATAAAAGAAGTACCGGTTGCAATTCTACTTCTAAGCAAAATTGTGCAAGTCCTATAACTAAATCTGGATCACCATAAATAGCTACTTTCTTATCTGCAAAAAACATGTGTCCAAGATCCGCCATTGCATCAAGTGCTCTGCCACGTTCTCTAACTAAAGATTCAGGTATCTTTTTCCCAGTAAGTTTACTTATATTCTTAAGAAACTCATCTGTATTTTTAATACCAATTGGCATTGAATCTATTATTGCTGGGACTTTAAACTTATCTTCCAAAAACTGAGCTGCACTACCGCCTTCATATTTACATAAGGCTATGGTAGCAATCGAATTAGCCGTATCTTCTATATCTTCTATAGTTGTATTGCCACGCGCAAACCCCGATTTATCAGGCATGATAGGTGCATCGAAACTTTCTGTATCCAATAATATATTTGCCTTTACGTCCATTTCTTTTAAATAGCGCTTTATCAAAGATACATCTCCAGGATTAACCCAACCAGTAATAATATTTAACTTATCAGTTGATTCGCTTTTTTTAGCAAGTTCCGTAACAAGTGATAAAATTCCTAAATCATAACCACTTACTTGGCTTCCAGAATAACTCGGTGTATGGAATGGAAGCAGCATAACATTTCTATCTGGATAATCCTTCTTTAATTTTCTATTTATCCGTACAATTGTTCCTTCAACATCATCACCAATAGTTTCAGTTGAACAAGTAGTAATAATAGGAATTATTCTTAAATCAGGGTACCTTTTTATAAGTGTCTCAACACCCTCTTCTATTCTCATAGTACCACCAAATACTGCTGCATCCTCATGTAGGGACGATGATGCAATGTCGAAGTTTTCTTTATAGTGCTGAGCAAACATAAGTCTAACAAATGTACAACACCCTTGTCCACCATGTACCAATGCGATACAATCTTTTATACCTATAGCAGCATACTGTCCACCACATGGTTGACAGTTAAATATAGGGTTGATTATACCTTTACGTTCCTTTTGTTTTATTTCCAAAGACATATTATCACCTCTTAATATAGATTTTTAATATTAATTTCGTTTTATCGTTTTACAAGTCTATATTTCCAATTGGCTAATATTTGGGACTTGCAACTTCCGCATTTAGTGATTTTGTTATAGTTATTTCAATAAGTTTTGCTTTGATTAACTCAATTAATGCTTTTTTTTGAGTATTGTCCATATCATTTAGCCATAAAAACTTACTCTCAATTTCATCAACAAAGAACTTTGCATCCGCATAAAAACATTTTTCTTTTGGCGACTCAAGCGATACTTCTTCACCTGTCAAAAGTTCACTAGCTTGATTTAAAATGCCATTTATATTTGCTTCTCTATCCCAAGTTCGTGGGGCAAATTGCCATAAGTATCTTTCCTGAATAAATGAAACTAATTCTACAACTCTATCTTCCATTTATAAAGCCTCCCTTATGTCTTCTTTTGACAATTTCCATAATGGAGAATAAATGGCATTGTACATGTCCCTTGCCATGTTTACAGCACCTTCAAAACCCATATACGGTCCATTATGATAACCATGTCCATTAATGTAAGGTATTTGTAATTTTTTAACCAATTCTCCTACTCTAGGACCCGTAAATATAACATCCGGCTTAACTTCATCTAACACTTCAAAGAACTCAAGTTCATTTCCATCATCTATATAGATTGTTCCTTCACGTCCTCTTGAAATTGCTTTTTCAAAGTCCTCTTGATGACCAAATTTAGAAGACATTGCAACCGCTTCCATTCCTAACTCATCTTCAAGTGTTTTTGTCCAATGCCACAATCTTGGTCCACCTGTCCATATACAAACTTTTTTACCTTTAAGTTTCTCCCTGTACCACTCTAGCTTAGGCTTGTACATTTCCACTTGCTCCGCTATAACCTCTTCAGCTTTATCCTCTATACCAAAAAACGTTCCGAGCTTTCTAATTCCCTCTGCTACATAATTAAAACCATAAGTGTCAATATCAATACGTGGTATATCATATTTCTTTTTTAACTCACTAGAAATATATCCTGCAGATCTTGCACAATTAACTACATTTAGCTGTGCTCTGTGCATACTTCGAAGCTCATCATAGGTTCCGTTTCCAGAAAAATGTGCTATTACTTGAATACCCATTTTATCAAAATATTTTTCAAGTACTGCAGTATCTCCTTGAATATTATAATCTCCAATGAAATTTATTGTATGAGGACTTGTAATCTTAGGTTCAACCTCTCCTACCTTCTCTTTCATCCAAGCCATATTAAACACATGATGTCCTTTTGACTGACTTACACCTGCAAACCCAGGACACTCTATACAAAATATATCAACTTCTCCGAGTTCTGCTTCTACATCTTTAGCAACTGCCTGTATATCGTCTCCAATTAGTGCAGTAGAACAAGTGGTATAAATCATCATTCTTTTGATATCAGGAAATTCTCTAAAAGCTTCCAATATCGACTGTTTTAGTTTTTTCTCACCACCAAATATTACATGTTGTTCCTTCATATCTGTAGACCAGACATACTTTAACTGGAAGTTATCATTATCGCTTGTATAACGTTTTGTATGCCATGTATTATATGCACATCCAATAGGCCCATGGATTAATTGGATTGTATCCTTAAGTGCTCCTCCAATTACTAGTTTCGCTCCACAGAAAGCGCAACCCCTCTCAGATAATGATCCTGGAATAGTTGATATATCCGAACTTGGTAAAAAATCATTTATACTTTCCCCTGGTCCTTTAACATAACAATGTTTTTCTCTCTCAGGAATAGTTTGATCGCATTTTAATAACTTTAATGGCATTTTATTACCTCCTTCTCTTTCTTATTTAATAGCTTCTATTCCAATTTCACCTGTTCTAACTCTTATAGCTTCATCAACAGTTGAAACAAATATTTTCCCGTTTCCCGGATTACCATTTTTGTTGACCTTAATAATAGTATTTATTATCTTTTGAACATCCTTATCCTCTTCAATCATAATAATCATTCTCTTTGGAATAAGTCTATGCTGCTCTGATAATTGTTCTGCCATCGCAGGAGTAAGAATTTCACCAGCGGTAACATGCTTAAATAATTCATATGCAACTTTTTTCTTTCCACGTCCCATAACTTTCTTACAAGTCATGGAGGGGAATCCTTCCTTAAGAAGGGCATCCTTAGTTTTGTTAACCATATCCATTCGAATAATAGCTATAATTTCCTTCATTTTTTACCCCCCTCCCTTATAAACCTTCAGTCCCGGAGCTTATTGTATACACTTCATTTATGGCACTTACAAAAATCTTACCATCTCCAAAAGCACCTTTTTTACCTGTTTTTGATACTCTCATAATTATTTTTATAACATCTTCTTTATCCTCATCATCAACTGCTATCATTAGCATTTCCTTTGGAATCTCATCATATTGTATGTCTCCAACCTTTAATCCTCTTTGCTTACCTCTACCAACTACACCTATTTTAGTTACTGCTGGAAACCCTGCATCAACTAGTTCCGATAGTACAACACCTACTTTTTCTGGTCTAATTATAGCCCTTATCATTATCATTTCTTGACCCCTCCTAACTATTTGTTATAATAAGCTTGGATATTTTTATAAATTTTTTTCATTTGGGTTGTATTTCAATATAACAACGTCATTGACTTTCAAGTTTTTCTAATTATTATATCTAATATATTAGATATCCATTAACCCGTGCTCCATTAGTATTTCTTCTAATCTTTCTTGTGACATTGGTTTTGGAATTACAAACATTTTATTTGCATCAATTGCTTTAGCAAGATTTCTATATTCTTCAGCTTGATCTGCCTCTGGTTCAAATTCAATTACAGTTTGTTTATGTATTTCAGCTCTTTGAACCATGTTGTCTCTTGGTACAAAATATATTAACTGACTTCCGAGTTCCTCAGCAAATGCTTTTAAAAGATCTATTTCCTTATCAACGTTCCTACTGTTACAAATGATACCACCTAGTCTTATTCCACTACTGTTCGCATATTTTAATACACCTTTTGCAATATTGTTTGCTGCGTATAATGCCATCATTTCACCACTTGCAACTATGTATATTTCTTGTGCCTTTCCCTCTCGCATTGGCATTGCAAAACCTCCACAGACAACATCACCTAAAACATCATAAAATACATAATCGAGATCATCAGTATAGGCGCCTAGGCTTTCAAGCATATTAATTGAAGTAATGATTCCTCTTCCTGCACAACCAACACCGGGTTCTGGTCCCCCTGATTCAACGCATCTTATATTTCCAAAACCAGGTTTTAATATTGCATCGAGATCTACATCGTCGCCTTCTTCTCTTAGCGTATCAAGAACACTTACTTGTGCAAGACCACCCAATAAAAGTCTAGTTGAATCTGCTTTTGGATCACATCCAACCACCATGATTTGTTTTCCCATTTGTGCGAGACCTGCTGTTAAATTCTGAGTTGTGGTTGATTTTCCAATACCACCCTTTCCATAAATTGCTATTTGTCTCATTATAATAATCCTCCTTATAAATATATATTTATATAAAAGTGAAACATTTTAAGTATTACACTTTATAAACACTAATTAAATTTAAAGTTTATTCAATTTGTACGAATATTGTTTAAATGGTTCTAAACGTTTCCGACTTATATATTGTTTATATTGTAATGCTGATTCCAATTAAATGCAAGTATTGTTTTTAAATCAAGTCTTTTTTTTAATAATTGCAATAATTAAAATACAGTAAATGTAAGCGAGTGATATTTAAAGAAAACGTTGTCACCCTTGTTGCGCCGCTTATATAGGTTATGTATTCTATTTATATATGATTTAATATAGTTTTAGATAATTTTATATTAAATTTTAAGCAGAACAATAATTGCAATATATTATATTCTAAAAATCATTTTCAACTGAAAAATAGTAATAAGCTCTAATATCATTCGCCTATTTTCACATTGCAATATTGTTTACTTACAAATCTATAACGTTTGATTCATTTATAAACAGTTTCATATATTAATTAAATTAAAACTTCTTGAGTCTTTCATTCACACATTGGCATTGCAAATCCTCTACAATTAACATTTCCTAATACTTTATAAAATATATAATCTAGGTCGGGAGTATGTTTTGAAGATAATGCTGAATTTGGATTTGGTATGTTCCTTGGAACGTCGCAATTAAGAGACAAAGTTGAAATGCTCGCTAAAAAAGCATTGACAAAGAATACAAGTGAAGCATTAAAATCAGCTCTTACTGAATGGATTAAGAATAAACAAGATGGAGAAGGTTCAAAAGCTGCTACATCTAAAATGTTACCATTATTAAACGCTGAAAAAGATGAAAATGAGGCTTTAAAAGAAATATTAGTAAAAGAGATCATTTAGTT
>DHIM01000201.1 GCA_002403785.1 Clostridium sp. UBA4746 | reverse complement strand
CAAATAAAATGCCTACGTAAATTAAATTTACGTAGGCATTTTATTTGTTAAATATATAAATAATTTAAGTTTATTTATCTAAACCCTTTGCTATAACTTCTTTAATTTCTGTCTTTATATGTTCTGCCCTTGTTCCGAATATTGCTTGAATACTGTCACCAACTTCAAGCACACCAGCGGCTCCTAATTTCTTAAGTTCTGCTTTATTCACATTCTTAGCATCCTTAACACTTACACGTAAACGAGTAATGCAAGCATCAAGGTTTGTAATATTTTCTTTCCCACCTAGTGCTGCTAATACTGCTATTGCATGTTCTTGAACACTGAGATTTGTTTGTGCATTACTTTTATCTTCCTCTTCGTCAACTTCACGACCGGGAGTTTTTAGATTCCATTTTCTTATAGCAAAACGGAAACCAAAATAATAAAGAACTGCAAATACTAATCCTACAGGGATTACTAACCACCAAGCTGTTCTATTTGGAATTACTCCAAATAAAATATAATCTATAAGACCCCCTGAAAAAGTCATTCCTATTTTAACATTTAAAAGTTGCATTGTCATATATGATAAACCTGCGAATACACAATGAATTCCATATAATACTGGTGCTATAAATAAGAATGAAAATTCAATCGGTTCTGTAATACCTGTTAAGAAAGAAGTTAAAGCTGCAGATCCCATAATACCAGCCACTAGCACCTTCTTTTCTGGTCTTGCTTCATGAATAATTGCAAGTGCTGCAGCTGGAAGCCCAAACATCATAAATGGAAATCTACCGGTCATAAATGTTCCTGCTGTAAATGGTACACCGTCTTTATACTGAGCCATAAATATAAGTTGATCTCCATTTATTACTTGACCAGCTTTATTTATATACTCACCAAACTGATACCAAAATGGGTTATAGAAAATATGGTGTAATCCAAATGGAATTAATGCCCTTTCTATAACTCCAAATATGAAAGCTGCTAATGTTGGGTTCGCATCTATCATACTTTTCGAAAAAACATTTAAACCATGTTGAATTGGAGGCCATACAAAACTCATTGCAATACCTATTCCAATTGCACATACCGCTGTAACGATAGGTACAAATCTCTTACCTGAAAAGAATCCCAAGTAAGAAGGTAATTCAATGTTGTAAAATTTCTTATATAATTGTGCTGCTACGATACCCATTATGATACCGCCAAATACTCCTGATTGAAGTGTTGGAATACCTAATACACTTGTAAACTCTGGATGTGCTGTTCCTACTAATAAATCAGTTGTAACTCCAGCAACAATCCCCAAAGTTTGGTTCATTATTAAGAATCCAACTATTGCTGCAAGTCCTGCAACTCCTTCGCCATCAGCTAGCCCTACTGCAACCCCTACTGCAAATAATAGTGCAAGGTTACTAAAAATAATGCCGCCAGACTGCTCCATAATTCGGGCTACTAATTGAATCCAATGAGCATTAAACATTGGAGCGCTTGCTAAAAACTGTGGACTTTGAAACATGTTACCAAACGCAAGTAATAATCCCGCAGCCGGTAATAGTGCTACTGGTAACATTAAAGCTTTTCCTACCTTTTGTAAAACACCAAAAGCTTTTTTCATTTGTATTCCCCTCTCTCTTGTGACATGTTAACAAAAATAAAAGACATAAGCGAAGTCATTCCAATAGCTACACCTAAGTATTGCTATTATACTGTAATGACTTTTGCTCATGCCTGATTGTTTCAGTAACACGCAAATTAATTATTAAATTAGTTTTTTGTAAACTTTTACATATAAATTCGCATCCAAAATAAAGTGATAGTATATACATACACATTATGTACATTCTATCACTTATTATTACTTTTTTCAACATTTTTTCTGTCTTTTCGATGTTTTCGATGTTTTTAATATATATGCTAAATTTCAGTATGCTAATTTATTTTTATGGCAAATCTATCTCTTTTTCTATTAACCCTTTTATCTCCGAGACTGGTAATGGTTTGTTAACTAGATATCATTGAATTGCATAACTTCTTAATCTTTTTAGAATAATAAATTGCTTTATATCTTCAACTCCTTCTACTACACCCTTTATATTTAAGCTAACTGCCATTGCTATTATAGCTTTTATAATTTCAATATTTTCTATACCATTCACAATATTTTCCATAGTTACATATTTATTTATAAATTTCCATGTTGGTTATAGCCTTCTCAACTAGTTTATCAATATCTAAAACCGATTCAGACTTAATTATCTCAATTAGTCTTGGCTTTGTTTTTGGATGTTTAGGAACAAAAATTGTACAACAATCCTCATAAGGTAATATAGAGGTTTCATAAGTTTCTATTTTCCTTGAAACATCTATAATATCTACTTTATCCATAGCAATCAGTGGTCTAAACACTGGTCTATCGGAAACATCATCACTTACTACAAGCCCTTCCATAGTTTGACTCGCTACTTGCCCTATGCTTTCTCCAGTTGTTACTGAATTTACACCATATTTTTCTGCAAGTGAACAAGCAAGTCTCATCATAAATCTTCTCATTATTATTGTTAATTCATCTTCTCTGCATTTTTCTATAATTTGCATTTGAATTTCAGTGAATGGTACTACGTACAGTGTTAATTTTCCAGTGTATTCTTTTAAAATATTAGTTAATTGCTTTACCTTATCCTTTGCTCTCTCGCTAGTATATGGATGGCTATGATAATAAACTGCATTAAGTTCTACCCCACGTCTTGCCATCATATAACCTGCTACGGGAGAATCTATACCTCCTGATAACATAAGCATAGTACTACCATTCATGCCATAAGGCAGACCACCTACTGCCTTTATTCTTTTAGCATATATATATGCCATATTTCTTATTTCAACATTTATTGTGCACTCTGGATTGTGAACATCTACACTTACCTCTTTATCATTTTGTAATATATAAGACCCCGCTTTTCTACTTACTTCCATAGACCCTGGGCTAAAATTTTTATTTGCTCTGTTAGTTTCTACTTTAAAAGTTTTAGCTGAAGTATCTTGTAGCTCTAGTAGTGCTTGCTTTACAATATTGTCCAATGAGGCTTCAACCTGTGTAACAACACATACTTCCATAACTCCAAATACATTCTTGACCTTTTCAATTATTTGTTCCAATTGCTCTGAGTATATAAACCATCGTCCTTGGTCTTCAACAAATTCGTAATTTACGTCTTTAATTACATTTTTTATATTGTCTTTAAGTTTTTTTTCAAATTTACCTCTGTTGAGACCTTTTAAAAATATCTCCGGGGCAAATTTTACAAGTATTACTTTTCTCATCTTTTGACACTCCTCTGCTTCTTATAAAAACTTACCAATCATCTTTTGTTAAGTTTTCTTAAAAATTTTAGTGATTTATTTAATTCGATTATAACATAGTCTACTTCATCTTCATTATTGTATTCAGAAAAACTAAACCTTATGGTTCCCCCTTGCTGCTCTGGAGTTCTACCAAGTGATTTCAATATTTCACTACTTTTATGACTTTTAGATGAACATGCAGAGCCAGTAGACACATATATTCCCTTTTGCTCTAAGGCATGAAGAAGCACTTCACCTTTTACTCCAATGAAAGAAACACTTAAAATATAAGGAGTAAAATTAGCATCTAATTGACTATTTATTATAACATCATTAACCTTAGACAATTCCCTTATGAAATATTTCTTTACCTCTAAAACTTTATTGAAATTCTCATGCATATTTTTACATATAATCTCAGACGCTGTCCCAAATCCTACTATACCTGCAAGATTTTCTGTACCAGATCTTAGATTTCTTTCCTGACCTCCACCATTTATTAAGCTTTTTGGTATAAGTCCCTTCCTCATATATGCAAATCCAACTCCACGTGGTCCATGGATTTTATGGGCACTAGTTGATAATAAATCGATATTACACTTTTGTACATCTATGGGAATCTTCCCATAGCTTTGCACTGCATCTACGTGAAATTTAACCCTACTACTTTTTTCTTTAATTGATTTTCCTATAAGCTCAATGTCCTGCACTACCCCTATTTCATTGTTAACGTGCATTACACTAACAATTTGAGTGTCTTTATCTATACCGTCTATAAGAGCTTCTACGTCAATCCTACCATTCTCGTCTACATCAATATAAGTAGCTTTTATTCCGGATTCTTCGAGCGACTTAAAAGTGTTTAATACACTTGGATGCTCTATTTTTGAAGTAATTATATTTGAAGAGATTTTAGCGAACCCCTTTATAAGAAAATTATTACTTTCACTACCTCCTGATGTAAATATTATTTCCTCACTACTAGCATTTATGCTTTTAGCAATACTTAACCTTGTCTCTCTAAGTTTTTGCTCTGCCTTAAACCCTAAGCTATGAGCTGAAGATGGATTACCATAATAATTTTTCATAGTATTACATACACCCTCAATAACTTCATCATAAGGCATGGTAGTTGCGCTGTTATCTAAATATATTTCCATATGTTTATCTCTCTCCTCTTATATAATCCACTAGATGCTTTCATTAATTCTTAGTATTTCACTCTGTTTTCTTCAATTATAAATATGTTAATTATCAATGTCAATGGATATAAAAGAAAGTATATGCTGCTTTCTTTTACAAGTACTAAATTATGGAGATTTTAATAGATAACTTTTGAATATGAGGCATATCAAACTTAGATAACGATATAAAAATGTTCATGACTATTTTAGGTTAATAATTATTTCTATGGTAAAATAAATATTGCAACATTTATTTTGATGACTTAAGTAATCTTACATAAATTATAAATTTGTTTTAAGGAAGTGATAACCATGTTAAATATCAGCAAAAAAAAGAGTATACTCGCTGATATATCTTTGCTACTAGTGGCAGTTGTTTGGGGCGGCGGTTTTATAGCTGTAAAAGATGCTTTAGATAGTCTTTCTCCTTTTTATATAATGGCAATGCGGTTTGGTATTTCTGTAATAATTATGCTATTTGTTTTCAGAAAAAAGATTAAACATGTTACTAAGTATGAATTACAGGTTGGATCAGTGGTTGGACTTCTCCTATTTTTAGGCTTTGCATTTCAAACTGTTGGTATGAAATATACGACTGCTGGTAAAAATGCATTCCTTACTGGATCTAATGTAGTTATTGTTCCCTTTCTTTATTGGGTAATTAGCAAGAAAAAACCGGATGCATTCTCATTAATAGCAGCTTTTATGTGTTTTATTGGAATTGGGATGTTAACCTTAGATGGTGGTTTACATATCGGATTAGGTGACGGTTTAACCCTGTCATGTTCCGTATTTTTCGCAGCTCATATAGTTTCTGTTGAATTTTTCATAAAAAAAGTAGATGCTATATTACTTGTAATAATACAGTTAGGCGCTGCTGCAGTATTTTCAATTATAGTTGCTTTAATCTATGAACCAATACCGCATTCATTAAATTCAGATACAATATTTTCAATTTGTTATATAGCAATCTTTAGTACAATGATTGCGTTTATTATACAAAATGTAGCGCAAAAATATACTACCTCTACCCATGCTGCTATTATTTTATGTCTAGAATCGGTATTCGGTTCTATTTTTTCTGTTACAATATTACATGAAGTATTTACATCTAAGATGATTTTAGGATGTTTAACTATATTTATTGCAATTATAACAACAGAAACTAAATGGAACTTTTTAAAAACAAAGAAATTAGCAACAGATAGAAAAACGATGAATAAATGAATTAGAATAATTATAATGTTATAATATATATACAATTTAAACTAGATAAGAGGCGACCTACGTGAAATGGATACGGAAAGATGTATTTAATTTAGCATTTCCAATAATAACAGAACAATTATTTGTTATATCTTTAGGTATGATAAATACTATGATGGCTGGACATATAGGAAAAGAAGCAGTTTCTGCAATTGGAATGGTGGACTCTGTAAATAATATATTTATCGCATTCTTTTCTGCCCTTGCAATAGGGGGTATGGTTGTTGTAGCTCAATTTGTTGGGCAAGGAAATATAAAAAAGGCTAATGCTGCTATGCAACAGGCGCTCTTTTCAGGACTTATAATTACTTTTTTAGTAACCATTATAATGTTTATATTCCAAGGTCCTTTAATTGCGATATTATTTGGATCAGCTGATCCTGAAGTAATAAGTAACGCGCATACATATTTAGGAATAACTTTACTTACTTATCCATTAATAACTATTGATTTAATTGCTAATGGACTCCTGCGTGGAGCCGGTGATACAAAAACACCTATGAAAATTAGTATTTTTATGAATATTATAAATGTTTGCTTAACATACACTTTTATAAATATTCTACACATGGGAATAATGGGAGCAGCACTTGGGATCGCCGTTGCCAGGATTAGCGGTGGCATTATTATCTTAATAGTTCTTCTAAGAGGTTCAAAGATTTTAAAACTTAAAAATATAAAAAAATTCAAATTTAATAAGTCATTATTAAAACTTATATTTGGAATTGGAATCCCTGCAAGTATAGAATCCTTGCTTTTTAATGGTGGAAAGTTAATTACTCAAATTTATATAGTGGATATGGGAACTATAGCAATTGCATCGAACGCAATTGCTAGCTCCGTTGCTACTATGCTTAATGTACCAGGAAATTCTTTATGTATTGCGGCAACCGCTCTTGTTGGAAAGCATATGGGAAGAGGGGAACGCAAAAAGGCTGAGAGTGCACTTTCTTATATTACAAAGCTTTCAACTATTGCTTTAATTGCGATAGCCTTAATATTTATACCCTTTGCCGGAAAAGTAACATCACTATTTACTACTAATAAAGAAATAATTCACTTAGCTTCCGCTGTCCTTATAGTAAATTCTGCCTGTATTCCCTTATGGTCTATATCCTTTGTGCTACCAGCAGGACTAAAAGGTGCAGGAGATGTAAAATATACACTGATAACTTCAATTATAGGAATGTGGCTTTTTAGAATTACACTAGGTTATCTACTAGGAGTTGTATTAAAGTTTGGACTCATAGGAGTATGGATAGGTATGATTATCGATTGGGTGGTTCGTGGTTCACTTTATTGTATCCGGTTCAAAAAAGGAAAATGGAAGAGTAAGACTTTAATAAAAATGACAACGAACTCTTAACCTAATTTTCGAAGAAAACGGTGATATTTAATAGATTATACATCACTAAATCTATTAGACATGCTATAATGGTGTTGCACCATAACTGACAAACTAAAATAAAAATCTCTAAAGGATGGTTAAACTATGAACATAGCTTTTTTTCTTACGCCCAAAAATGAAGTTGTTTATGAAAAACCAAATTCTACTATGAGGCAAGCACTTGAACGAATGGAGTATCATAGGTATACATCTGTGCCTTTAGTAAATGAAAAAGGTATTTATGTAGGTACTTTAACTGAAGGAGATTTATTATGGAAATTAAAAAATACTCCTAATTTGAGTTTTAATGATACTAATAAAATTATAATTGAAGATATCCCAAGGCATTTTTCTAACAAGGCAGTATTAATTAGCGCAGACATAGAAAGCTTAATATCCCTGGCAAAGAATCAAAACTTTGTCCCCGTTGTAGATGATAATGGTGTTTTTATAGGGATAATTAAAAGAAGTGATATAATAACTTATTGTTATAATTTATTAAACGAAAACGATGGATTTAAAAATCTAGATAAATAGTATCTTGAAGCATTTGATAATAAATGTATATCTTAAAATAGAACACCTACACTAGCTTAAATATCTAGTATAGGTGTTCTATTTTTATAAACTGCTAGCTGCTTCTTTATCTATAATCATCGTTACATCATTATGAAGCTGTAGAATCGATGCGGGTATATTAGGATTTATTTTACCATTAACAGCCCTTTCTATAGCCTCAGCTTTATTTATTCCATTGGCAAGTAAAATAATCTTTTTAGAATTCATTATTGTCTTAATTCCCATACTTATCGCCTTTACTGGCACATCCTTTATTGTTTTAAAGAACCTAGAATTAGCTTCTATTGTTTCTTCCTCAAGATGAACTAAATGCGTTTCAGCCTCAAAATTTACATTTGGTTCATTAAAGCCAATATGTCCATTTCCTCCTATACCTAGCACTTGCATATCTATGCCACCAAGTACTTTTATTTTATTTTCATAACCCTTGCAACTAGCGTCTATATCTTTTGCCATGCCATCAGGCATATTAATATTTTCTCCAGCTACATTTATACTATTAAATAAATTAGTAATCATATAATTATAATAACTTTGAGGATTTTCTTTATTAATTCCATAATATTCGTCCAAGTTAAAGGTTCTAACCTCATTAAAGTCTACTTCTTTTTTGTTATACAATTTAATTAATTCCTTATACATGCCAAGTGGAGTATCTCCAGTAGCTAGACCTAATACACAGTTGGGCTTTAACATAACTTGACTTGCAATCATTAATGCAGCTTTTTTACTCATCTCATCGTAATTATCTACCACTATTATTCTCATATTTGCACCACCTCATAATAATACTCAAAATTTCACTCTTGAGTTTCGTACACTATCTTCCCTTCAACTATTGTAAAAACCACATCTATATTATCATTGAAAACAACTATGTCTGAGTCGAATCCAACCTCAATACTTCCCTTTTTGTTATCTGCATTAATAACTTTTGCCGGATTAAGTGTTGCCATTGCAACTACCTCATAAATTTCTAAATCACTATTATGAAGCATGTTTAATACAGCCTTATTTAAAGTTAGAACACTTCCAGCCAGGGTTCCATCTTGAAGTCTTGCGGCTCCTTCCTTAACTATTACCTTCTGTCCACCAAGTTCATACATACCACTCTTCATGCAACCAGCTCTCATAGAATCTGTTATAAGTACCAGTTTATCTTTATGAACTGCATTTATGAGTATATTAAATATCGCTGGATGAATGTGTATTAAATCTGCTATTAACTCACAAGTTATATCACTTGTGAATATTGCACCCACAATGCCTGGTTTTCTATGATTTAATGGAGTCATAGCATTGAACGCATGGGTAGCATGGGTTATTCCATCCTCAATTGCCTTAAGTGTCTCCTCGTAACTTGCCTCTGAATGACCTACTGACAATGTAATTTCAGAATTATTTTTTACTTTTTTTATAAAACTATGATTCTCATCTTTTTCTGGCGCAAGGGTTATCATTTTAATAATATCTAAATGATCCTTTATAATATCATAATTTGGCTTTATAATGTTATCTGATTTTTGGGCCCCTTTATATTTTTCATTTATGAAAGGTCCCTCCATATGCACCCCAAGAATTTTTGCACCTTTGATTTCTATACTCATTGCTTCCCTTACTGCATCTAAAGCTTTATATATATTATTAATATTCATAGTCATTGTAGTAGGTAGATAAGCTGTTACTCCGTTAGCCGCTATCGTAGTACTTATAACCCTTAATGCTTCAGGAGTTGCATCCATAGTATCATAACCTCCAGAACCATGAATATGAATATCAATAAAACCAGGTGATACATAATTACCCTTAGAATCTATTACTTGTATCTCCTCTTTACACTCTTTTTTATACTGAATAAAGTTATCGTTATCTATAATGCCCATAATTTTTGTATCAAAAATTATTATGTGCTCATGAATTATTCTATCTCTCATAATAAGTTTTCCATTAATTATAGCTTTAATATTCATCACCCCATTAAATATTTTAGTGTGCTTAATTATTATAATATCGACAAAGCCTTAGCTACATTTCCCTTCATTTTGACTAAGGCTCCTTTTGCTTTTTCTGCGGTCACATTTTTTTAATATAAAAAAGCCTTCGCCCTTTTTCAAATCCTTCAGCTATTTTTTTATCCTCATCATTAATATTCTTAATAATCCAAATGTGCTCATAGTATCTAAATTTTTTTCAACTTCTTTGTTTTTATCATAAAAAATCTCCTTTGTATGTCACTAGAGAATATAATAGTTATAAGCAGTAATCACTTATTTTAAGGTTATTTGATATTTATACTTATCACTTCTGTATATAGCCTTTGTATATTCAATTGGTGTCTCATTTTCTAAATAGGTGGTTCGCCTAAATATTAATGCCAAAGCGCCATTTTCTTGATTTAAAAGTTTACTTTCATATTTATTAAGCATTGTAGGTTCAATTGTTTGTTTTGCTCTATATGGATGATATCTATATTTTTCACGAAATATTCCATACAGTGGTTTATCTTCAATCATCTCTCTAGTCATTCCATTGTACAAACAATATGGAAGCCACGCTATTTCAATTGCTACTGGTTGTTCTTCACTAAATCTCAGTCTTTTAATTTCAATTATCTTATTTTCATCTTCTGGCATCTTAAGTTCAAGTTTACATTGCCTTGTTGCATCTATTACCTTAAAAGATAATATTTTTGTTTTTGAAATTACTCCGTTTTCCTCCATCTGCTCAGTAAAACCTTTAAGTTTTGATATTTCACGATTAACCTTTGGAATAGACACGAAAGTTCCTTTTCCTTGTTCTCTATAAATTAGCCCCTCATTTACTAGAGACATAATAGCCTTATTTACCGTCATCCTACTTACCCCTTGGATTTCACAAAGCTCTCTTTCTGTTGGAATTGATTGGCCTGGCTTTAAAACTTCATTTTCTATCATTTCCTGTAGTATTTCCTTTATCTGATAATGAAGTGGAATGGGATTATCCTTTGATACTATTTTCAAAATTTTTCCTCCTCAATTAACAATAAATTTTTATATACACGTACATAGTTTATATGTTATTATGTTGTTATATTGTATATACCAATAATATATCAAATCTGTCTTTTTTACAACTTATTTAAATTAAAAAATAAAAATTTAGTATCAATTTTCTAATAGTAACTGAAAGCTTTTTTAATGACCTTGAAAAATGCAATCCAAATTATGAAATGCTTCAATCTTGTCATAATTACTACCCAAGGCTTAATACAGGAATATCTATAGAAACATTTAATAAGAAAAATGAAATGCTAAAAAAAAGGAATATAAAAATCTCAGCGTTTATTCCTTCCTTAGTTAATAAAAGGGCACCTATTTTTGAAGGCTTGCCGACGCTTGAAAAACATAGATTCTTTGACCCCTATGTTTCTGCTAAAGAATTATTTGCGCTTGGCATGGAGAATATTATATTTGGAGACAGCATACCAAGTGATGATGAAATTAAACGAGTTGGGGACATAAATGGTAAGGTACTGGAATTTAGAGTAAATTTAAATGATTGTAGCCCCATTGAAAAGAAAATAATCTTTGACAATATACATGAAAACAGGCCTGACTCCGCAGAGGATGTCATAAGGTCTACAAATTCAAGGGTTGACTTAAATAACACAGGTCTTATTTATCCCCATGATAATATATCAAGAACAATTGGAAGTATTACAATTGATAATAAAGATTATTTAAGATACAGTGGTGAACTTCAAATTTGTAAAAAAACTCTTCCCAAAGATAATAGAGTAAATGTTGTGGGAAATATTTGCGAGGATGATTTAATACTATTAAAATATATAGATGATGAAACAAAGTTTAAACTTATACAAAGATAGTGTTAACACTATCAGATATACTTAGGAGGTATAAATATGGAAATTAAAAACTTATCAAAACTTATTACTGAAGGTAGAAATAAAAACACAATGGATATAGATAATGTAAGCACTCTTAGAATAATTGAATTAATTAACGAAGAAGATAAACTTGTTGCTCTTGCAGTGGAAGAAGCTAAAGGAAGCATAGCTGAGTCAGTTGATATAATAGCAGAGAGACTATCAAGAGGAGGTAGACTTATATATATAGGTGCTGGAACTAGCGGAAGGCTAGGTGTACTTGATGCTTGTGAATGCCCCCCTACCTATGGGATTTCTGATGACATTGTGCAAGGAATTATTGCAGGTGGATATAATGCTATGTTCAAGGCTGTTGAAGGTGCTGAAGATGACATAGAGCTTTGCAAAAAAGACCTAATGGAGAAAAACTTAAATAGAAATGATGTGGTTTGCGGTATAGCAGCATCTGGCAGAACTCCTTATGTAATAGGTGGTATGAAATATGCAAAGGTAGTGGGTGCATCAGTTATTTGTGTAACGATGAATCCTGAGAGTGAAATGGCAATATTTGCGGATGTTCCAATTTCTGTAGTAGTCGGTCCTGAGGTTATTACGGGTTCCACAAGAATGAAGGCTGGAACAGCTCAAAAATTGGTGTTAAATATGCTTACTACCGGAAGCATGATTAAACTTGGAAAAGTATACAGCAATCTTATGGTAGATGTTAAATCATCAAATGAAAAACTTATTGCTAGAGCAAAGAGAATACTAATGCTTGCAACAAATATTGATGAAGCTCATGCTACAGATATATTAACCCAAACAAATTTTGATGTTAAACTTTCTATACTTATGATAAAATCAGACTTAAACAAAGAAGATGCTAATAAATTACTTACAGAAAATAAAGGTTATGTAAAAAAAGCAATAGAATCTACATTTAAAAAATAAAATCTATAAAAAAGGTTAACAAGAACTTTCTGTTCTTGTTAACCTTTTTACTATTTTTAAACTTAAACCTTCATTGCTCTCATAGAATTTAACACTGCAATTAGAGCAACTCCAACATCACCAAAAACGGCTTCCCACATAGTTGTAATTCCGAAAACAGCCAATATCAAAATAGCCACTTTTACACCTAAAGCAAATATAATATTTTGCATAACTATCCTCTTTGTTTTTCTTGCAATCCTTATAGCTTCAGCAATTTTCGATGGTTCATCAGTCATTATTACTATATCTGCAGCTTCTATTGCAGCGTCTGATCCTACCCCACCCATTGCAATGCCAATATCTGCTCTTGCAAGCACGGGTGCATCATTAATGCCATCCCCTACAAATATTATCTTCCCTTTAGGTGATTTTTCCTTTTGTAAAGCTTCTAACTTCTCAACCTTCTCATGTGGTAGAAGTTCTGAATAAACCTCATCTACACCAAGAACTTTTCCAATGTTCATTGCTATATCTTTATTATCACCAGTGAGCATTACTATTTTCTTAACTCCCATAGATTTCAAACTACCTATAGCTCGAATAGAATCTTCTTTTATCTCATCAGAAATTATAATACTACCTGCATATTTCTTGTCTATAGCTACATATATTATTGTGCCTGCATTCACAGATTTATTATAGGAAATTCTCTCGCTATCCATCAATTTTAAGTTACCAGCTAGCACATATTTTCCTTTTACTTTAGCACTAATGCCTTTCCCCGCTATTTCAGATACATCTTCAATATCTTCTTTACGAATATCCTTGCCATAAGCTTTTAATATAGATGTTGCAATAGGATGATTAGAATAGCTTTCAACACACGCAGCATACTCTAATAATTCCTCTTTGCTTATTTCTCCTTCTATATTAATTTCTGTAACCTTAAACACACCTTTAGTAAGTGTTCCTGTCTTATCAAATACTACCATCTCAACGCTATTTAATGCCTCTAGGTAGTTTCCACCTTTAACTAAAATTCCACTTTTAGATGCACCACCTATTCCTCCAAAGAACCCAAGTGGGATAGATATAACTAAAGCACAAGGACAAGACACTACTAGAAATACTAATGCTCTATATATCCACTGCGTGAAAGTAGCACCAGGTATTAAAATGGGTGGAAATATCGCAAGTGCTGTTGCACTTATAACCACAACTGGCGTGTAATACCTTGCAAATTTAGATATAAAGTTTTCAGTTGGTGCTTTTTTGCTGCTAGCATTTTTAACTAAATCTAATATCTTTGCTAGAGTTGATTCTCCAAACTCCTTATTTACCTCTATAGTTAATAATCCGTTTTTATTTATACATCCCGCTAAAATTTCATTACCACTCTCAACTTCTCTTGGAACTGATTCACCAGTTAAAGCAGATGAATCTATTAAAGATTTGCCTTCTATAATAATACCATCTAAAGGCACTTTTTCTCCTGGTTTTACTATTATAATATCTCCAATGTGTACTTCCTCTGGATCTACTTTAACAATCTTATCTTTCCATTTTTTATTTGCATAGTCTGGCCTTATATCCATAAGTGCAGATATAGACTTTGTCGATTTATTTACAGCTATATCTTGGAAAAATTCTCCTACTTGATAAAAAAGCATAACCCCAACACCTTCTGAAAATTGCCCTATAGAAAATGCTCCTACTGTAGCTAATGACATTAAGAAATTTTCATCAAAAACTTCTCCTCTTAATATATTTTTCACTGCAACTATTAAAACTTCTCCACCAATTAATAAATAACTTATAAGAAATAATGAAAATTCAAACCAATAATCTAATTTGAATATAACTGCTATTATAAAAAATATTAAACCAACTGAAAAACGTATAATTTTATTTTTATTAATTCCTTCATCCTCGTGCACATGGTCATGATCCTTTTCTACATGCTTAACGATCTTTACATCTTTTGATATAAATTTAACACCAGGTTCTATTCTCTTAACTATTTTTTTTGCTTCATCTATAACCTTTAATACTTTTTCTTCACTTTGAAATTGAATTACTAAGTTTTTGCTGATAAAATTTATATTCGCATCTATAACTCCATCTATTTTTTTACATTGAGTTTCAATTTTATTTGCACAATTAGCACAACCTAGACCTTGTAAAATGAATTCTCTTTTTATTATAGTATCCATTTTTCTCCCCCCGCTTTCAAAGTTTTTATCTGATTTTATATTATTAATTTTTCTTTATGTAATAGAATATTACCTAAGTTCTTTTATGTGTATAAGTC
>DHIM01000061.1 GCA_002403785.1 Clostridium sp. UBA4746 | reverse complement strand
ATCTACAAATCAGAGGTTTCTTTCTTTCACTTGTATTGAATATCGATACCATATTTTTGGAAAATTATTAAAAGTGTATATCGGAAAATTCAATTTTAAGTTTCTCTACAGGATCATTTAGATTATAATCTTTATTTTTGTAAGATATCTCAGATTCTATTAGCCTAATAGGTAATTTGATATTAAATTCACTTCCAATACCCATTTTACTTTTCGCACTTACTTTTCCTCCATGCATTTCCACCAAGGATTTTACTAATGATAATCCTAGTCCGTTCCCTTCCACAGTTCCCCTAAGAGAAGCATCAACCTGAATATATGTGTCAAAAATTTTGTTTAACATGTACTGTGGTATTCCAATTCCCGTATCCTTTATTTTTATAAGTATATAATCTTCCTTATCGTAAATATTTACACTTATTTTACCTTCCGCTTCAGTAAATTTAATTGCATTTGATAATAAATTAAGCATTATTCTTTCAAATTTTTCCAAATCAAAAGCTGTTATTTTTTCTTCTATATCCGTATCAAACACAATAGTTATTTTCTTTAATTTAGCATGATCAACTATAGATAAAGTAATGTCTTCAATAGTTTTTATAATATTTCCATTTGCTAAATTTAATTTATAGAAACCAAGTTCAATCTTATTCATATCTATAAGATTGTTAATAAGCCTTACTAATCTATAACAATTTTGCTTCATTACTTTTGAATATTTAGAAAACATTCCATAATCAGGAACTACGGACTTCTTATCATACTGAATTTCTAGTAATTGCAATGCACTAAGAATAATATTAAGTGGTGTTTTTAATTCATGAGACATAGAAGAAAACAGTTTTGATTGATCCGTATTATATTTTCTAGATTCCTCTAATAATCTGTTTTGATCTAGAATACTGTTTTCCAATTTTATTGCATCCATTTTTAATTTTAATTCGTCATAGCCTATTTGGGAAATTGAATTGGCAATAAAAAAAACAGTTTCTAAAGCTAGTTTCAATTTTTGTTCTTCTACAACATTAATTTCCCTAAGTGCCCCTAGGCATTCATTTTCACTAAGATTTAGTTCTTTTATTGTATTCTTAAAATCTGAAACTAATGGTTTGTTTGTTAAAATTTGACCTCCCAATATAGTTCCGATATGCTCCCCCTTTACTAAAATTGGTGCTGCAAAATCTATCAAACCTGCATGACACTTGATGATGCATGGTTTACCTGTTTTTGCAGCACCTTCTCCACATTTTCGATGAGATTCTGCACATTTATTATTTCCCAATACTGAATTATGAATAAAATTCGTGCAAAAATTTGTATACCTACTAGGTTTTGTAACAGGATCGCCATTTATATCTACAATAATGCTTGCAATATCCATACTTTGTGCAAAGTTATCTTGAAGACTTTGGATTAATTCAACATCTAAAATATCTGTTATCTTTAGTGGTTTTTGATTTATCATCTGCTTACTCCTTTTTACTCCTAATTATTTTTTTCTTTTTTGAACTTTTACTAATCTCTATTACCAATGGAAATCTTATTTTCAATAGCAGAAAACTTTAACTCGACAACTGGCTACCACTCAAAAGAAGATCTTTTAGCTTTGCGTCCCTACCTTTCCATAAGTTTTCTATTTATGGAAAGGTTTTCTAATAAAATTATAGAATACATTTGAGTCAATTACAATATACAAATTAGATTAACTATATTTATAAAGTTCGTAATATATCCTTTTGACTTATCAATTATGATATAGAATACTAACAAGTAGGACAGTAAGAATCAGTCTTGAAAGCGAGGTAAACACTAATGTTCAAATGACTATAAATAAAAAATGCAAAGGTAATTAAGATAGGGGGATCCTAACCTAATTACCTTTGCATTAAAAAACTAGATGCAAAAATTAAAAATAATAATATATTACCTTTATTTCAACAAAATAGAAATTAAAATAAAATAGATAATCCTATTTGCTATTAAACAAAAACCATTCAAGATAACACATATTATGTTGCATGAAATGAGAGAGAGGATTACACCATTAACATCTCTCTCGATGTAAATATTTGACAAATATTGTTTTACATACCATAATGATATTAAATATATTTAGGTGGTGAAATAATGTTAGGTGAAAACATAAAAAAAACCAGAGAAAAGTTAAATATAAGCCAAAGAGAGTTAGGTAGAAGAATTGGAAAAACTGGTCAGTATATATCGTATTTAGAGGGTGATGCCGAAAGTAATCCTAGTTTAAATGTATTAAATAAAATATCAGAAGCCTTAGAAACTTCAGTACACCATTTGATATGTTTATAATAATAATTATGCCCTGTAGTAGTGATTTAACTATCTGGTATAGAGATTACATCTAGTTCAGTTAATAATGCCACTACAAGCTATTAAGTTTATTATTATTTCGTTTTTCATAACTATTCATTTCTGCGGCTAAAGCTAAGTTGAAAATTAAAAGCTATGGAATATCTATTATGTGTTAAAATTATGTAAAAAAGGAGGATAAAGCATATGGATGACCAACCGCAAGAGATTGAAATATATAGTAATTGTATCTTTCATTTTGAATCTGTAAGAAAAAAAACCAAAGCTCTCTGCACTGTAATTTTAGAGGGACACATGAATTATAGAGGTATCTCTACTAAATTAAAATTAATATTAAGTGGTATTAGAGATATTAATATAGAAAAAGAAGTCTATATTGAAGATGAGATTTTAAATATTTTAAAAGAAGATCTTGCAGCGATGTTTAATACTGGAGTACAACCTTATACTAAAGAAAACGTCAGTTTGGGCAGAAAACTCT
Organism: Clostridium sp. UBA4746; assembly: GCA_002403785.1. Lineage (GTDB taxonomy): Bacteria > Bacillota > Clostridia > Clostridiales > Clostridiaceae > Clostridium_AD. Next base: position 252 of record DHIM01000061.1, on the reverse strand, counting down.
GTAAATATATAGTATATAACATATCCAATGATAAAGATAAAACCAAAGTTACAAGAGAAATACCTGAATATATATAAAAATAAATAGGAAAAGGTTATCTACAATATGTCAACGGGTCTGATTTTGAAGGCTACTAATTTCTTTGTAAATTAGTTGTAATTAATACCAATAAATAAAAAATGCAAAGGTAATTAAGATAGGGGGATCCCAACTTAATTACCTTTGCATTAAAAATTAGAAGCAAAAATTAAA
>DHIM01000082.1:5161-7793 GCA_002403785.1 Clostridium sp. UBA4746 | reverse complement strand
TTCTAGATGCTTTTTTAGTGTGGCTAAATAAGTCCTTCAGGTATGCCATGTAACAATAAGGCAATTGCTAACTGAATACCTCGAACATAGGAAATATTCAGAAGTGAGCCTAATGCAATTCCAGCAGGTATATTATGTATTCCTGTTCCTATTGCCATGAATAATGCTACTTTTAAGTATCTCTGTTTTTCACTATCCAAACCTTCAAAATTATAATGATTAATAACACTATCAAGTAACAAGGCTGTAATAAGCCCAATAAACATACCGAAGGTTGCAATATATGCATTGCTATTTCCAAATGATTCTGGGATTAAATCAAGGCAAATTATAGCAAGCATAAGACCACCAAGAAATCCTAAAATAGTACCTTTAATCCTTCTGCCATTATCTGTAGTTAAAAAGCAAAGTAGCAGCCCTAACATTGTTCCAACCCATGCAGTAAAAAATCCTATATTAATTATGCGAATAAGCAAATTCAAATGAGTAAACATAAATAAAATCCTCCAATGCTTTTGAATGACTCATTGATATTCTAAAAAGGGATATATATGCCTTACGAAAAAATACTTTTAAAAACTCATAAATAAGAATGTATGTAAAGAAAAACATTTGATAGAAGATACAATTTAACTAAATATGCTTAAAACAAGCAAAATATGGAGGTAACTTATGACATAACAACAAATCAAAGTACTAAAAGGACTTACTACACTGGAAGCAAAAAAGCTTCAAGAAAAATTTGGTAAGAATGAACTTGTGGCTAAAAAAAGGAAAGTTTTTTTCGCAAAATTTTAAAAGTTATTAGCGAGCCAATGTTTTTACTGTTAATTGTTACAGCTATTATCTATTTTATTCTAGGAGAACCTAGAGATGGTTCTATCATGCTTATATTCGTTGTTGGAATTATTAGCATTGAGGTAATTCAAGAATGGAAAACTGATAAAACACTAAATGCATTAAAAGATTTATCAGCTTCTCATATCACAGTAATTAGAGACGGAATTGAAAAAGTAATTAATAGTTTTGATTTAGTGCCTGGTGACATAATGTATATCGCTGAAGGTGTTAAAGTGCCTGCTGATGGTATAGTTATGAAAGAAAGCACGCTTTGTATTGATGAATCATCGCTTACAGGGGAAGCTGAGGGTGTATGGAAGCTAAAAATAGATCCCTTGTTAGAAAGTTACCATCAGTAGAAACACTAGGTGCTGTTTCAGTTCTTTGTGTTGATAAAACAGGTACAATAACAATGAACAAAATGACAGTTACAGACACTTGGAGTCTAACAGGTGAAACAAGTGAAGTGACGAAGATAATGGGTATGGGTTGTAAATCCGACGCCTATGACCCAATGGAAAAGGCTATGCTATCTTATTGCGTTGAACAAGGAATTACAAGAGAAGTTCTTTTTGGAGGACAACTAGTTAAAGAATATGCTTTTACTAATGAAACAAAAATGATGGGTCACGTTTGGGAAAATGGCAATAACATTGTAGTTGCAGCAAAAGGATCTCCTGAACATGTTTTAACAATATGTAATTTAAGCCCTGATGAAAGAAAATTAGCAGAAACTAAAATAATGGAAATGTCTAATCAAGGGCTTCGTGTTATTGCTGTTGGACAAATGATTATAAATAACACAAATGAAATACCAGATACACTTATGGAATGTAGACTGCAGCTTTTAGGAATGGTTGGGCTTGTTGATCCTCCTAGAGAATCTGTAAAACAAGATATTGAAACTTGCACCAAAGCTGGTGTTCGTGTGGTGATGATAACAGGAGATAATGGAATCACTGCAAGTTCCATTGCAAAGAAAATTAGTATGCCTAACAGTTTACAAAATTATTACGGGCGATGAGCTTAACAAAATGAGCGATGATGAACTTCGTGCGCGAGTTAAAGATGTTAGTATATTTTCTAGAGTTATACCTGAACACAAAATGAGAATAGTTAAGGCTTTTAAGAAAAATGGTGAAATAGTTGCAATGACTGGTGATGGTGTTAATGATGCCCCTGGTCTTAAATATGCAGATATTGGTATCGCAATGGGAAAACGTGGTTCAGAGGTTTCAAGAGAAGCAGTGGATATAATCCTACTTGATGATAATTTTTCTACTATTGTGGACACAATAAAAGATGGTAGAAGAATTTATGATAACATTAGGAAAGCAGTTGGATATGTATTCACTATTCATATTCCAATTGCATTTGCAGCACTACTTGCTCCACTTATGGGAATAAATCCTAAAAGTCTTTTATTACTTCCACTACACGTTGTTTTACTTGAACTGGTAATTGATCCTACGTGCTCAATTGTATTAGAACGTCAGCCAGCAGAAAGAGATATTATGCAAAGGGCACCCCGTAATCCAAATGAAAAACTATTAACAGCAAAAACTCTTTTCAAAAGTGTTATGCAAGGACTCGTGATATTTGGAGCATCCTTTGGAACGTATTTTACATTTTTAAATCAGTCTCCAGAAAACGCTCCAATTGCAAGGGCAATGGGACTCGCTATTATATTGATAGCTAATATGTTATTAGTTCAAGTTAATAGTTCAAATTCTGATTTTGCAATTCAGTCCTTTATTAGGCTCAAAAGTGATAAGGTAATGTGGGGCGTTAG
>DHIM01000082.1:0-5016 GCA_002403785.1 Clostridium sp. UBA4746 | reverse complement strand
GATAAGGTAATGTGGGGCGTTAGTTTAGGAACAATTGCAATATTACTAGTAATATTATATACTCCTCTCTGTATTTTTTTGAAACTGGCACCACTATCTTTAAATCAGTTTATACTAGCAGCTGCTATAGCTGTGGTCTCAGTTATGTGGTATGAAATTGTAAAGGCAGTGAAATATATTAGAAGGACAAAGAAAATATAATTTTTTAATACAACAAGGATATTGCCGATGACTTCGGCAATCCTTGTTTTAATTACCAAGGGTTATGCAAATAGGCGCCTGAAAAAGATTTTGATGTTGAAAAATAAGACATTAATACTAAAGTATAGAACTGGAGGTACTATGGAATTCAAAAAAATAGATAAAAAAATAAAAATTAAATTGGCAATTCTAATTTCCCTTATACTACTAATAGTTGTTTTTGGAATAAATTTTGCACCATGGATTATTGCAAAAGTGAAACAACCAGAGGTTTTAAGGGGGTATTTGAGATCTTTTGGTAGCGGGGGATTTATAATATATGTATTATTACAGGCAGCACATGTAATAGTAGTGGTAATTCCTGGGGATATTTTTAATGTATGTGGTGGGTATATTTATGGTGTACCACTAGGTTTTCTTTTATCTATAATTGGAATAATGCTTGGAACGGTTTGTGTTTTTTATATTTCAAGATTATTGGGGTACGGCTTTATAAATAAATATCATAAATTAAGCTACTTACGTTAGTTGCTATGGCTTAGCTTGATGGCTATGGGTGGTTTTTATGATTGATAGTCAGCAATTCTAATTCCATATTTTTTCTCCTTATTCTCTATATTTTTCTCCTTTATATTTAAATTGTTTCATTAATACATCATTAATATTAACTAAATGTTAACTGAAATCAAAATTGAGAAAAAAATGAAAATAAATATTAACAAATATTAGGGACTATTGACTTTCGTTCTATATTTCAAAGAAGGTAAATATAATTGTACAATGACAATATTAGAAAGGAGAAACATTTATGAGTAAGTCGCTTAAGATTATGATTGACGATTATATTATGCTTAAAATGCAAGAAGATATTAATTATGTGGAACTCTATAAAACAAAAAGTAAAGAACTTAATTATGAGGATTATGTGGAATATGCTATGGTTTTTTGCCCTGACCACATGTGGTTTATAGAATCATTTGGTCTAGAAAATGCTTTTAAATTAGCTGCATCATATATAAAAGCTAATGAAAATAAAATAAATAATTGCAAGCATTTTGATGATATTATTAAGCTTATGTATAACGGTAAAATAAAAAATTTCGATGAATTCTCACAGTATGACAGGGCTTTAGCAATGGGTATATATTTAAATTTAATGCCTAGCAAAGTATTCGTGCACGCGGGACCTCGTTATGCATTGAAATATATATTAGGTACAGGATACAATTCAAAGATAAAGACATTAGAAGGAACAAACAAAATTGAATATATAGATATATGTGACTTGCCGATAGAGTTTCAACAGTTCAAAGACAATATATATCTAGTAGTTGATTGTTTATGCTATATATATTCTCGGTTAAAGAAAAATAAATTGCTTAAATAAAAATAACATGTCACAAGATCTATTCTTTGTGTAATGTAGAGAACAGTAAAATTTCAAGAAGGGTAGTTCACTTTGTGAACTACCCTTCTGCATATATATATATACAAATATTTAGTTTTGAACTAGGTAGAGATTAGTAATTTTAAAATTAAAGTATTCTTTTCTTGTCTTATCACATATCTTAAAGACCTCTTATTTATAAATTTGTACTAACCTCTAAAAACTTTAACAACTTAATTTGAAACATTGGAGTATCCCCTTCTATTAGCAATTCTTTTAGTTTATCTAATGAGGGTTAATATCTTTGTGGACTCACTTCCACTTCTTGAATTAATTAAATTCTGTTGCTTTGTTTATAAATTAATATAACACGATAATTTATGTTTGTAAAGAAGTATTTTTAATTAATAATATGTATTATGTGGCGTAAGAAATAATAAATAGATAGCAAGGAGATGCCTTTTGGTCATGAAAGTAAGAATTACAAAGGTTGAATAATTGGTATCAATTACCTTAGAGTTGCTTTGACTATTTTAAACAACTAAACAGCATTTATTTACAAGCTATAGAATCAATAGAAAATATAATAAAAAGTGAAAAAACAGAAGAATGATCGATGGAGGAGATAAAATGAAGGAAGAGTTTATAATCTTAAAAGGGTGTATAGCAAAACAAACTGCGTTTACAATTTGTTCACGTGCCCCGGGGATTAGCTACATATTTAAGTCTTTCTTATTAGTCTTTTTTATTAGTCTATGTTAAAGTTATTAAAAGCTATATAAATAGAATTGATGTTAGATATCCTATAAGCGAAGAAGTCCAACGTGGTTTATTTGCCACAATTAATATACAGGATAAGAAAAATACTCAATCACTTGCTAAACATCTGAATACTATGAAAGTTATGAAAAGTAACTTTAGAAAAAATAGCAAGTTTAAAAGGCAGTATAAATTTAAAAGGATGGTGTATTAAATGTTAAATAAACGTAGTATAGTAATAAAACCACAGCAAGAAGAGGAAGTTCACGAAAATATAACATCAGAAGAAACAAGGGTAACAATAACACCAAAAATGATAAAAGAACTATTAGATCAGTCTATAATAGGCCAAGAAGGGGCTAAAATAGAGTTATCTATAGAATTACATAATCATATGATAAGGATCGCAACTGGTATAGATGTAGAAAAGCATAATATATTACTAACTGGACCAACAGGTACTGGAAAAACTTTACTAGCCAAAAAATTATCAGATATTGCCCAAGTACCATTTGTTATTGGTGATGCTACAAGTTTGACCGAGGCTGGATATGTTGGTGATGATATTGAGAGTATGATATACTCACTTTTGGTAAATGCAGACGGCGATATTGAACTTGCCCAGAAAGGAATTATATTTATTGATGAACTTGATAAGATAGCCAAAAAGGGTGAGACCATGACTATTACAAGAGATGTATCAGGTGAAGGAGTTCAGCAAGGTTTATTGAAGATGGTTGAAGGCAGTATTGTTAGAGTACCAGAAGGTGGAGGTCGTAAAAATCCCACAAGTAAAATGATTGAGATAGATACAACTAATATTTTATTTATTGCAGGTGGATCTTTTGATGGTATTGAAACTATTGTCGAAAATCGTCTTAAATTCAGTCCAAATAATAGATTAAAACAGTTTAGTAAGCCAGGAATTGTTAGATCAGTAGGTTTTGATGTATCTAACACTGTAGAATCAACTGTAAAGAATTATGAAAAAGATTATAAATATACAAAGTATCTTAGATCAAACATAATTAAAAAAGATTTGCAGGAGTTTGGATTAATTCCAGAGTTACTTGGTAGATTTCAAGTATTATCAAATTTAGATCCATTATCAAGAGATAATCTTATTGAGGTACTTAAGCTTGATACTAGTGTATTTGAACAGTATAGAAAGATATTTGCTTATTTGGGTAAAAATCTTGAGTTTAACAATAATTGCTTTGAAGCAATTGCTGATATAGCTATTGAAGAAAAGATGGGTGCTAGAGGATTAGTTAGTATTGTTTCAAGAGTTTTAAGAGATTTAAGATTTGATGCTCCTTCCGAAGACACTAAAGATTACTATGTAGACAAAGACTATATACTTAATGTTTATGATAAGACAAATAAAGATTTGCCTATAATAACTGACATAGAATGCAAAGTAGAATCACAAGTAGCAGTTGAATCATTACAAGCTTCAAAGCAATAGTATCATTAATACTGCCAGTATTAATGATACTGGCAGTACTTAATAATTGTAGAGATATTGGGAATATAAATACAGTAGGTAGGTTTTATTTTAAAAGGAAAGTAATCCTCAATGTGGCGCCTACGAAGACAAAATTGCCATTAAAAAAATACCATTTGCAGAAGGCGAAAAACCTTCTGCTTCTTTATTTTTATAATTTCATATATTATAACTAACTCAAGGCTTTGAGTGTAACCGTGTTGGTAAAGGGAATAGACGTAAATTGCTATAATATCTTTCAATTATGAGTTGCCTATCAGCTTAAGGGAAACACACTTGTTATATTTAGTGCTATGATTGCATCAACAGTTGGAGCTAATGCAGTTCATTTTACTCCTCTTGGTCTTACATTCGTATCTGGACAACCCATAAGTGGGGTAATAGCAGCAATTATAGCAGTATATGTAGGAAAAAAAGTAGCGGGGAAAACAAAACTTGATATGATGGCTATACCATTATGCGCAGTTGTAGTTGGTGGTGTTGCAGGACTTGGTCTTGCAGCTGTAGTAACACCAGCACTAAATTGGCTTAGCGCTCAAATAGCATATACAATAAAGATATCTCCATTAATCGGGTCAGCCTTAGTATCTCTTAGCTGGAGCACTTTATTAATGACGCCTGCATCATCAGTTGCTATTGCGATTGCACTTAAACTTGATCCCGTATCAAGTGGAGCTGCACTTATAGGATGCACCATCCAGTTTGTGGGTTTTACAATAATGTCTTTTAAGGAAAATGATTCTGGAGCTAATATAGCACAAGGACTAGTAACACCAAAAATACAATTTCCTAATGTTATAAAAAATCCAAAACTTTTAATACCACCATTTATAGCCGCAATTATATGTGCACCTATTGCAACAATTTTATTTAAATTTACTGCTACCTATGAACTTGCAGGGCTTGGACTTAATTCATTAATTGCACCACTTAATATCCTTGCAACAAGAGGAATAAAAGGAGTTTTAATTTATTTATTTACTGGTATAATATTGCCTACAGCTATAATAATGCCTATTTATCTTGCAATGAAAAAATCAGAAGTTATAAAAACTGGCGATATGCATATGAAAATTCAGTAAAATATTAATATTATAAATTTACTTAATAAAAATAACAGTAGTCTATACTGGGAGCATTTTGTGTCTAGAGAAAAAATAGA
>DHIM01000137.1 GCA_002403785.1 Clostridium sp. UBA4746 | reverse complement strand
GAGTTCATTATATTTTTACTAGGCATTTTTAATATCATATCTCGTACGAAATCGTCAGGAAGATTTCGGTATTTAGAAAGTAAAGCTATAAAGTTTTTAAGTTCTTCTTTACTCGGAAGATCACCAAAAAGTAGTAAATAACAAGTTTCTTCAAATCCAAATCTATTATCGTTAAGGAATCCATCTACTAAATCTTCAATGTTTATTCCTCTATATTTTAAAGAACCTGCAACGGGAAGCATCTCGTCATTTTTAATGATAAAAGCATTTACTTGACTAATTTCCGTTAAACCTACAAGCACTCCACGACCATCGGGATCTCTAAGCCCTCGCTTAACTTGAAATTTGAGATACAGCTGTGGATCTATAAAACTGCTTAATTTTTCAGAAATCATATTTTTAAATTCTTTCAATTTTTTGTTATTCATAATATTACACCTCACAAAATAGTTCTTAAAACATATCGGTTAGCATCATATTGCTTACTATTCTTATGCTCTAATTTATACTTAATCGAACATCAAATTCATAATCTTACAATTATATGAATAAAAGATAATATTAATACTCATTATATTGAATATTGGAAATATTCGATAGGAAGAAAAACTAACGTTTTAGGCGAACTATAATGATAAAAGCTTGAATGCTATAAGTTCCTCCCATTTCATAAGATTTATGAAAACGTCATAATTATTTATTCGTTATTTTCGGTTTATACACGAAGTGAAAAGTTAGATAATAAATTAGGCTATTGATCATTCCTTAAAAAATTCAATTTCAATGTAACATAAATGAGACAATTATTATATTTAGGAGTGTCGTAATGCCTATTATATGTTTTAGTAAAAATAAAAAAAGCTAGCGTAATTGCTAGGCTTTTATATCCAGAAGGATATAAATGAAAAAAAAATATATTATATTGATGAGAAACAATAAATCTATTAAATAAAAATATTGCAGGTAAACCTAATATAGATAAACCCACAATAATAAAAAAAGCCTAGCAATTATTCAAGAATAAAAGGAGTAATAATAACTATAGAATATTCAAAGTTCCGTACTCCGACTATATTTATGACAAGTGGGAGTATTAATTATATCAAAAACTTGTTGGTGGCCTTATATTTTCTTGATCAGCTTTATCACTTTGGCACTTTTTTAGCTTTTAATTTTTGAATATCCTCATATCGATTTTTAATATACACTTGAATCATTTCTTTCGCTGACATTTCTGAAATATCCTTCTCTACTGATATACTATTTGTATCCTTATCCATTAATAAATCGCTCCTTAATTTTTATTCTTTAACGATTTTTTGTTTAATTTATTTAATTATTTGTTATAATCTATTCTTAATTTATTTTCTTCTTTTGATTGAATTAGCTTCTATTGCTAGCTTAAATGCTTTTAATTCTTCAACAAATTTCATAATTTACTCCTTTTATCTATTATTGCCATAATAGGTGTTATTCAAACTAACACAGTATTTTTGATACTTGATGTTAAACCATATTATCATTGCATAAATTTCCTAAATAAGAACATAATAGAAATAGTATAATATATTTAGCAAAAAATCGCATACTAATATTACAAAATAAGAAACATAATCCTTTTGTCAATATAGGGCTATGTTTCTTATTTTAATAATGATGAAGAGATAAACATTTATAGAGGAGCAAATACTTATTGTAATGACATTGAAAAAACATTATCATGGACTACTAACAGAGAGACAGATATTTGGTTTGCTAAAAAATTTGAAAATAAACATAGTTATATATATCCGGGGAAAATTAAACAAAATAATATTATATGCTTCATAACAGATAGAGAAGAGAAAGAAGTATTGGCTAAGTATAAAGATATAGAAGATATAACTAAAACACTAATGTTTAACTTTACAACCAACTTACAACAATATCCTTTTTATTAGATTTAAAATTCCTTCCACTAGAATATCCAACGGTTATAACAGCCATTAGCTGTAAGTCATCTGAAACCCCTAATAATTCCTTTACTTTATCTTCATATTGTAATATTTCACTAATCCAGCAAGTACCCAAACCAAGTTCCTGTGCAGCAAGTATTATATTTTGTATCGCAGCTCCGATTGATTCAATATGTCTTAAGTAAGTGCTTGGGGATTTATCGTCTAAATCTTTGGTATCTAAAAAGATTGATATCAAACAAGGGGCATTTTTCACCCAATTATGGTATACAGTAAGGGAAGATAATTTTTCTATCAGTTCTTTATTATTCATTACCACAGAGAACCTCCACGGCTGCATATTGTTAACAGATGGAGCACAATTAGCTGCAGTCAATAACTGCATAATAGAATCTTTGCTTACTTTTTCTGAAGTATACGTTCTGATACTTTTACGATTTAATATAAATGACATTACTGAATGCATTTTAACACTCCCTTTCATTGTGCGACAAATGTATAACTAATGTTTCTATAATACAATCAATCTTTTTATTACCTGATAATCCTATTTTTTAACCTTATCTTTAATATATTATACATATTATATCACAAACAAAATTACAAACGTATACATTTACAAAATATGGTATGATTATATTGGTGAATTCATTGTAAAATTTAGCAAGTGAATTGCTCCTGTCAAGTAGACAGGGGCAATAATTCTTTGTTCTACTGTATATTTAGTTCTTTTAGACACAAAATAATCCCCTTTCTAGTAACAGATTTTTATTATTTAATCTGTCTACTTTAAGGGGAGCATATCAAAAGAAGGTAGACCTAAAGACGTAAACAGTATGATATATATATATAGGTATACAGCATACCTATATATTTGCATCACCTATTAATATTTTATTTTCATAAGTTTTTATGATATCTTCATTTTCAATTTGTACTACATTTTCCATTTCATGCGAATTTAAAATTTCTTGTATCTCATCGTCAATTGAACCATAAATTTTTATTTGTTCTTGAGTAGACTTCAATTGTAATAATTCATTATCTTTTAATGCAGCGTTATATTGAGTTTGCAATTGTGTAATTTCACTTGATAGATGATTGACTTGAAATTGTTGTTTCTCTTTGATCTGCTTTATATATAGTATTTCGTCAGCATTGTCCCTTTTAAAGTTGCTATATAACTTAATTGTTCGTTTCGCATCTTTATTCATAAATGCCACTCCACAGATTCCACCAAATCCAAAGCCTATAACGCCATAACAAATAATACTTATAATTTGTAACATAATCAAAGCCTCCTATTTTTTTTGAAAAGTCAATTTCAATATGTATAATTAAAATACAGTTACGTTTACATTAAAGAAGGTAATTAGTTCGTTTTTATCTCAGGATATATTATATATAATCTTATGGCCTTTTCTATTAAATATTCCAATTAAGTTGACTTAATTTTACGATTGAGATAATCTAATTTTTTTTATTGAAATATAAAAACTATAAATAAACGTGACAAGTATTTATTCAAACTAAATAGTTAGGTTTTTAATTTCACAAATAGTACATAAAATTACTAAAGTGAAGTGCTACAGTTATGATAATTTTTGAAGGAATACATTAATATGTCGTAGTCATAACCTAATAGTAATGGTGTGTAAAGAAGTAGGATGGCGAGTATTGGATTACTAATAACATTTATAGTTGGTCTGTTAATTTTACTTACTATTATGCAGATATTTTTTGTTTCTTCCACATTCAATCTAGGGGTATGCTTATTAGTCATAATAGTATTTTGTGCATTAACAGCACATGACATGCAGAAAATAAAGCATATGCAAGCACAAAGTAATGATATGCATGGGATTGTGTTGGCGGCATTATCTTTATATTTAGACTTTATAAATATATTTTTGTTTGTACTGAGGTTATTTAGTAGGAGATAATAATTAAGAGGACAGGCTAATTCATTTTCTGCCTTTTCACTTTGTGTATAATAGTTAAAATTTAATTTAATCCATTTTAATTCATTGATATAACTAGTTTTAAAATATTGAAAGTACATCGCCGTCCTCTTTAATAACATAAATTTGATTAATAAAACTATAATAAATTGTTTGATTTATCATACTGATAATATTTGTAAAAGAATATACAAGCTCTACATCGTTTTTACTATATGGAGGTACGATTATATCCTTATGCAATCATTACCTAATAACACTATAACAGTATAAATAGAGTTATCTAATTTGTATATTGTAATTGACTCAAATATACTCTATAATTTTATTGGAAAACCTTTCTTTAATAGAAAATTTATCGAAAGGTAGGGGCAAAATTATAAAAAAAGAAAAAACAATTAGGAATAAAAGGAGCAAACAGATGATAAATCAAAAACCACTAAAAATTACAGATATTTTAGATCTTAAGTTAATCCAAAGTCTTCAAGAGAACTTTGCACAAAGTATGAATATTGCAAGTATTATTGTAGATATAAATGGTAATCCTGTTACAAAACCTAGTAGGTATACAAATATTTGCACGAATTTTATTAATAATTCAGTAATGGGAAATAATAAATGTACAGAATCTCATCGAAAATGTGGAGAATGTGCTGCAAAAACAGGTAAACCGTACATCACCAAATGTCATGCAGGTTTGATAGATTTTGCAGCTCCAATTTTAGTAAATGGGGAGCATATTGGAACTATATTGGGAGGGCAAATTTTAACAAATAAACCATCAGTTGCAGATTTTAAGAATACAATAAAA
>DHIM01000178.1:2221-7140 GCA_002403785.1 Clostridium sp. UBA4746 | reverse complement strand
ATATTACTATTATCATATTGCTCAAAAAAGTCTTTATTTGATAAACTAAAGTTAGTATTATATTGATTGATTTTTCTGAAATTATCAATGTTTTTTAAACTTAAACTTATTGATTTGTACATTTAACCTTACTCCATTTTTTTTATTTTTTGATGAATTTGTTTTATATAAGTGTATTACCTTTCTAATTATAAATCTATTATCAATACTTTTACAAGGACTTATTATAATTCAGATATATTCTTTTACATAAGCTGAATAATCATTAAAGAATTTTTGTTGAGTTTCATTATAGTTTGTTATTTTACTAAGTTTATGCAAATATTTAGTTTCAGACCATTTTTTTTGTTTCATATACCTTTTTCTGCCTAATTTAAAGAAACTATAAGGAAATATTATTAATGCAAGCATTATCTCTAAGTCTTCTTTACTTAATTTATTAGTAAAACTGTACGCTTCAATTAACGTTTTAGCAAAATAAAAATTCCACCCATAAGCTTTTTTGAACATCAATCTTCTAATAAGTTTTCCTAAATCACATATTGGTAGATCTATCGTAATACTGTCAAGGTCAATTATAAAGTACTTGCCATCCTTTTTAATTATATTTTGATAATAAAAGCTGTTGTGACAGATTACTTTATTATCATTTGATGATTTTAATAATTTATGATATTGCGATTTATTTAGGATATCAATAGCAGCGATACCTCTATAACAAAAATCATCAACATTTTCTAAAAAAAGTGTGTCGAATTCATTTTTTATTCTTTTACTAACAATTATCCTCTTAAATTTTTCCATATTATTTAAATTACTAGCAAAAGACTTAGGTAAATTTTTTATTTTTTTTGATATATCAATTTTGTCTCGATCTATTTTATTTGATATGTTATGAAATTCTGCTAAGAGCTTTGTACAATTTGCAGCTTCATCAATATTAGTTAAATCACATTCAGAGCCCTCTATCCATTCTGTTAAGAAAAATATACTTTTTTTATAGCTTACAGAGAAAGCTCCGCCATTTGTTTTAAAATATTTAGGTATGTTTGTAAATTTGTTTAATAACAACTCTTCTGTTAAAATGCATTCGTTTCTGATTTTAGTTTTTCCATGTTTTATTCTCTTTAAACAAAACTTACCACTGTTTGTTATAATCATATAGGCATTTCTAACTTTTTCGGCACTTAATAACTTCAAATTATACTTGTGAATAACAGTTATTAATATTTGCATCTCTTTACTATTAATTGAGTTTGAACGCTCAGGTGTTATTGAATTACCCTTCAATTTTCTCTCTCCCTATTATAGTGCTATTAAATTATATTAGTTAAGTTTATTTAGTACTCAATAATCAGTAAAAATATAGTCGTATAGTTGATAATGTACACTCAACTAAATAGCATCTCAGTATACTAAGCCATTTAAACCTTGTTAATCCTACTAAATTTAGAATTTATAAAAAACACCTATAGAATAAACATTCTTACAAATGTCTGTTCTATAGGTGCCAGTATCCTTTTATGCTAAAGCATAACTAACTCAATTTTAAAATTGCCTCTTTGATAATCCAATCTGGTGTTGAAGCCCCTGCTGTGACCCCTATACTTTTTAAATTTTCATTTTTTATAAAATCATCTGGAATACCTAACAAATTTTCTACATATATTGTATTTTCACAATTTTTTTTACATATTTCATATAGCTTTGTAGTATTCGAACTATTAAGCCCTCCAATAACAACCATTGCATCAACTTTCTTTGAAAGTTCTTCTGCTGATTTTTGGCGCACTTCTGTTGCACTACAAATGGTGTTGAATGCAACAATTTCCTTACTAGTTTTTATGACCTTTTTTAATACATTCTCCCAGGTAGCTTGTCTTTCTGTTGTCTGAGATACTACACATACTTTGTTTGAGATAGTGTCAAACTCAGTATCATCCTTCAAGATTACTGCTGAATTATTACACCATCCATTTATTCCGATGACTTCAGGATGATTTTTATCTCCTACAATAATTATATTATATCCTAAATCGTAGTATTTCTTAACCTTCTTGTGAATATTTCCTACGTGTGGACATGTAGCGTCTATTATATTAAGATTGGTTTTGTTTAACTTAGTCAATGTTTCTTCAGATACTCCATGTGATCTTATTATAAGTGTATCATTGTCTTTTAAATTAGCAATTTCATTAAGTTCTATAGGATATATTGAGTTATTTTTTAAAAAACTTACAACATCATTATTATGTATAAGTGGTCCTAGAGTATATATTTCGTTATTATATTTCTGTTTCATCTTTAAAGCTGTATCTACTGCTCGCTTAACACCAAAACAAAAACCAGCCGAATCTGCAAGTGTTATTATCTTCATTATTTCACATCCTTAAAAAATATCATACTAAAGACTAAACTAATTATTTCTAGTATTGGAATTAATATATGAAATTATAGTTTCAGTTACTCCATTAATACTTAAAGCAGAAGAATCTATTTCTATAGCATCTTTTGCTTTTGTCAATGGGTTAACCTCTCTGTGAGTATCTATATAATCTCTTTTTATAATGTCATTTAAGATAGTATTGTAATCAACATCTAATCCCTTTGAGATTAATTCTTCATATCTTCTTTTCGCTCTATGTTCACTACTAGCAGTTAAGTAGAATTTAAAAGTAGCATCCGTAAGTACTACAGTACCAATGTCTCTCCCGTCCATAATAACATTAAACTTTTTAGCAATATTTTGTTGTAACTTAACAAGAATTTCTCTTATTTCAGCCACAGCTGCATACTTTGAAACATTATTACTTATAATAGGCATATTTATCATGTTTGTTAAATCTTCATTATTAACAAATATATGGTCCTCTTCAAAATGCATCTCTAGAGATTCAACTAATTTAACTAAGTTATCTATATTCTTTTCTGTAATATTTGCATTCATAGCCTTTAACGTAACTGCTCTATACATCGCTCCGGTGTTAATATACATAAGATTAAATTTTTCACCTATAATTTTCGCTATAGTACTTTTCCCTGCACCTGCAGGTCCATCTATGGCAACAGAAATTTCCATTATACTCCACCCTTCATTTATAAGATTTGCACTTTTAGTATCCTTACTCTAATCCTACATTATTCCCGGCTAAATATCCTGTTGATAAGGCTATTTGAAGATTATAACCTCCTGTAAATCCATCTACATCTATCATTTCACCTGCAAAATAAAGATTATCAATTATCTTTGATTTCATTGTTGATGCATCTATATCTAAAGTATCCACTCCACCACTAGTTATAATCGCTTCTTCTATTGGACGAAGGCCCTTAATACTAAGTGGTAAATTTTGAAGTAAATTGACTAAAATTTTTCTTTCTTCTTTAGTAATAGAATTCACTTTTTTATCTTCATCAATATTCGCTAATTGTATTATGGTGTTTATTAGTTTGCTTGGAAGTAAATCATTTAATGAGTTTTTAAAATCTTTGTTTGCATACTTTAAAAAATCACTGCGAATCCGTTTATCTAGTTCAATTTCACTTAAAGCCGGTTTTAGATTTATTAAAGCCTTTAAATTCTCTCCTTCTTTTACAAAGCTACTAGCACTTAAAACAATAGGCCCTGAAATTCCATAATGAGTAAAAATCATTTCTCCAAACTCTTTGTATATACTCTTTTTCTTACTATTAATAATTCTTAATTCTACATTTTTTAGAGAAAGACCTTGTAAATCTTTAACCCACTCCTCATTAACCTCAATTGGTACAAGTGAAGCTTTAGGTTTAATTATATTATGCCCTAAACTACGAGCATAAGTTAGCCCTTCACCAGATGACCCTGTTTGTGGATATGATAGACCTCCAGTACATAATATAAAATAATCCCCGAATACTTTATTTCCATCTGCAAGTTCAACTCCAACAACTTTCTGATTATCTCTAATTAACTTTTTTACTTTTGAATTTAATAGTACGTTAACATTCTTATTTTTTAATTCTGTATTAAAAACTTTTATAATATCTGAAGACTTATCTGATTCTGGAAATACTCTATCGCCTCTTTCAACTTTTAAGTTAACCCCAAATTCTCTAAAAAAATTCATTGTATCAACGTTTGTAAATGAATATAAAGAACTGTATAAAAAATGGGGATTGCATGGTATATGTTCAAAGAAATCACCTATATCTTTAGCATTTGTAATATTGCATCTACCCTTACCCGTTATGTAAAGTTTTCTTCCCAATTTCTCATTCTTTTCTATGAGTACCACATCGTGTTTTGATGAAGCTGTAACAGCTGCCATCATTCCCGATGGTCCTCCTCCAATAATAATTACCTTTGCCACTAAATCACTCCCTTATAATACTTACTTCTATAATTTAATATAATAAGCTAAAATATTCAACCTTATTTAAAAATAAATGCAGCAATTGCATGCATTTTTATAGTTTGTTCTTTGTATTAGTACAAACACAAAATCAAAAGAGAATCCCCCCAGTAAAGGATTCTCTTTTGAACTATTCACTCAAGAATTAGTAACTTCCTTGTGCTTGCGTATCAACTACAACATAAACATCTACAACAATATTAGCTCTTGAAACTAAACTATAACCAGATCTGAATGCTTCTGAAGCATTTCTACAACTATATGTATATATATTAAATTGCTTTACATTTATTAGATTCTATATGCTATGTGCAATTTTTTTAAAATTGTCCTTTAAAATAAAATTAGACATTTACACGTACTTATCTTAGATTAATTATCGTTCATCCCTATCCTTAAAAGAATAAACTTTATATTCTTCCCATATCTCCTCCAGAGTAGAAAATGTTCTTGAAATTTTTTCTTTTTCTCTTAATCCCACAGCAATAATTAATGCATTTATTACACTAAGTGGTGCTACTAAGGAAT
>DHIM01000178.1:1148-1981 GCA_002403785.1 Clostridium sp. UBA4746 | reverse complement strand
TACTAAGGAATCAACAAAGGAAGCCATATTACTTTGTGCTATTAATGTGTAGTCAGCTTTAGCCGCTAATGGAGATAATAAACTATCTGTAATTGCAACAACATTAGCATTTTTGCTTTTAGCAAAAGCTAAAGCTTCAATTGTTCTTGTAGTATACCTAGGAAATCCTATTCCAATAACTATGTCTTTTTCATCAACATTAAGCATTTGCTCGAATATATCACTAACACCATAGGCAACTACCTTAACATTATCTAAAATAAGATTTAAATAAAAAGCTAAAAATTCTGCTAATGCAGACGAACTTCTAAGTCCAATTATATATATTTTTCTAGCTTTAAATAGTGAATTAACTATATCCTCAAAAGTTTGATGATTTATTTTCTCAAGAGTCGCTCTAATATTTTCCATATCAGCTTTTAATACACCCTTTAGTGCATTTTCTTGAGTCATGAAATCATTAGATAATTCAATTCTTTGCACAGTAGTTAATTTATTTTTAATTAATTCTTGAAGAGCTTTTTGTAGTTTAGGATAACCACTAAATCCTAACTCATTGGCAAATCTTACAACAGTTGATTCACTTACTCCTACACTAATCCCCAATTTAGCTGCTGTCATAAACGCAGCTTTATCATAGTGTTTTAGAATATACTCAGCTATAAGTTTTTGACCTTTACTTAAACGTGGAAACTTGATTTGAATAGCTCTCATCAAATCTTGTTTGTTATTTTCCATAATCAACTCAATCCTTTCTATGTTAATTCCAACTAAATGAAATAAAAATTTCAATAGATGATAAAATGAAATTTTTTATTTCATTTTATCATCTA
>DHIM01000178.1:0-930 GCA_002403785.1 Clostridium sp. UBA4746 | reverse complement strand
CATTTTATCATCTATTGAACATAGTTTCAACGAATAATTCATTTTTTATAATATTTTTCGTGTTTTTTGTTATAGAAAGCTAGAAAACACTTTCATTTTATACAAATACTGAAGCTTTTAATTATAAATTCTTCAAATATCTAATTTCCTCTTCAGTTAAATTTCTCCAGGATCCCTTCTCCATATTTCCGAGTGTAATATCACCTACTGAAATCCGCTTTAATGCAATAACTGAATGACCTATTACATCACACATTTTTCTAATCTGACGATTTTTACCTTCATGTATAGTGATTTTAGCTCTGCAGTTAAATCCAATTCTCTTAGTTATTTCAAAATCTGCTTGTGCTGTTATGTATCCGTCAATATCAACCCCATTACAAAACCTATCTATTTCTTCCTGAGAGGGGCATCCTTCAAGTATTGCTAAATAAATTTTGTTAATTTCTTGTCTTGGGTGGATTACTTTATTATAGATATCCCCATCATTTGTTAATATAATTAGCCCACATGTATCATAATCCAAACGCCCTATTGGATATATTCTTTCTTTTACCTTAACTAAATCCAGAATAGTTTCCCTTTCTTTTTCATCCTTTACAGTAGATACTACCCCTTCTGGTTTGTTTAATGCAATGTAAACCTTATTTTCTTCTATGTTAATAATTTTATTATCTACATATACAATATCCTCTTCAGGGTCAATTTTATGTCCAAGTTCTGTTACCACGATATTATTTACTTTTACTCTTCCGCCAGTAATTATCTCCTCACATTTCCTTCGTGAAGCAACACCACATCTTGCCATGAATTTTTGCAAACGTTCTTCCACTATACCACTTCCTAATATTATTTTAGTCACTATATAAATATAAATTTTTTAATCTATCGTGAAATATAATTATAATTTAAAATATATATAAATAAGTC
>DHIM01000251.1:5453-8050 GCA_002403785.1 Clostridium sp. UBA4746 | reverse complement strand
ATAGAATAATGGTTCCTGTTCAAATCTATTATGGTAGTCCCATACCCCCTATCTTGGATTATAAAAATTTCATCCTCCAATGAAGCTTTCATGCTTATATCCTCATTGATATAAAATAGGTATTTGCCTTCTTGGTATGTCATATCCTCTGCAGTTGAAAATTTAGTAGGTAAGCTTTCGTAACCATTCGTAATGCTAGTGTTATATACAACTTTGCTCATTAAGTTAATATTTCCTTGAACAAATATTTGGGCATTCAAGCACGCCATTAAGTAGTTTACATAAATATCTAAATCAGTAATGTGTTCAATCAAATTCACAATTACTATTCTATATTCATTTTCACTTAGTAATCCATTTGAAGAAATAAATATATAAAATTCCATAGTGTTGGTGATAGGGAAAATTGACGTTACTACACTGCAGGCTAGTATTGATTGTAATTCTCTAGCTATATCTGAAGACATACTTGATAATTGTTGAGTTTGCATAAAGTGATTCATTATAATTTCCTCCTCCATATAATATTGTTTATTTTATTTTTGCCGTCCACAATTCACCCTAATTATTTGCGTAATCTGACCTATATCAATATAGTTCATTGCTTACTGCTTATGCCTTGATTATTTAAGGGTATAGCAAAGCAATGCTATGAACAAAACATAGTATCTCACATGGTAACTAGGGCTAAATCCCGATATTTAGTTGTTGACATTTTTATGATTTTAAGTGATTTCATAGTTGTTACCCAACTTTCTATAATTATTTTGGTTTGCTAACCAAGATTAAATATTCCACTTTCTACTATGTGGTGGTAGCAATCCCATCTTTAATTCCCCTTTCGTAATATATATTTTTATAGTTAAATTAGACTAATCATTTTAAAAATGAATTCTTTATGTGTCTGTATAATATAATTCTTTTGGTTTCACTTTAAATTCCTCCCTGCGTTATTTTATATTTATTTAATATTTTACTATTCTATAATTCATAAGTTAATATCATCTAAAATTTACTTTTATCAATTTCCTTTATTTCATTTGCCACTTTAAGTACAAATTCATCCTTCGAGTGATATCCTTGATAATTACTCTTAGTTGCTAAAAGCAATTTTCTTAATGTATCTTTATTTACTTTTTCATCTGACAATAAGTCTGTAAACATTTGAAATAACTCCAACACTTCCGATACATCTGATTTAATTGGAATACATTTAGATTTAATTTTTTGTTTTTCTTTAATGCCAAATAATACATCATCTGTTTCAAATTTACATGAATTAATTATTCTCTTCCCGTTATCCCTAGAATTTGTTGATTTTGTTTTGCCTATAGATGTTACTATAACGTCATTCTTATGCTGAATGTCTTTTAAATCATTATTGAGTCTCATCTTCTGAATTTCTATCTCATCATTTTTTGAAAGTTCCTTTTGAAAGTACATCTCTGGTATTTTAAACCTTTGAGAAAATACAGACACATATTTCTTTGGTATTTTTCCAGCACCCGATATCCATGTACTTACTGTCTGTTTAGACCTTCCAATCATTTCTGCAATGTCCTTATATTGAACTCCATGTAAATTACATATGTACTCTAAACCAATCATTTTCGCATCTCCTTTTCAGTACTTTGTCCTTCTTTATATTAAATATATAACTTTTTCAGTACTTTGTCAATATATTTATAATCTTTTTTTAAAAAATTATAATTATAAACTGCTAACTTAAAACTCCCTTATCATTAAACTCAGTATTTATAGGTTGCTTGCTATTTTACCTACTCAAATTTATTTATATATCTGTGACTTAACATAATTATATGGATGCATAAAAGGAATGTATTTTGTGTGTTTTTGGGACTACATAGTTTCCTAGAGTTTTGTTTTTGGACATAAAGAAAGACTATCAAACGGTATTCACCCCCATGGTAGCCTTTAGTTTAACATTGGATAATTAATATTTTTTACTATACCAACTTTATTTCTACTTCTATCTTTTGAATTTAGTGCAGGCAACTTCTTCAATCATTTCTTTAAGATAAATCACTTTTATTGTCTTTTTGCTTCCTCCACTTGCGTTTATTAATACTGTTTTGCTTGAATTAGTAAATCCGTATAAGTCATCATCTGCTTTAATTTGCTCAAGGTTTGGTTTACTCCAACAAACAATATGTGATACGAGTGCTAAAGAATGATTCATTTCTTTCGTTAACCTAAGTTTTAATTCTAAAAGACAGAATTTATTAATTTCTTCTATTTCATTCCCATCTAATTCTTCTTTTGGGATAAATATATCATCATTTACTTTCTCCATTTGGTCGCCAAATCGTTCATTAAAATTCATATTATTAAATAATGCAGAATCTATTTTTACTAGGCAATCTAAACTTTCATCTGTATCATACCCCAATAATTTGAAATCAAATTTATTCGGATAAATCATATATAACAAATACAAAATGCCATATAATTCTCCTTCTTGTAACGGCTCCTTTATCTTAGAAATTAAATTAGTATATGGAAACGCATCATTAACATTTTTTAATGATTTTCTTTTTCTATTAATTAATACTCTCTTAATCATAGATGTTATGTCG
>DHIM01000251.1:0-5343 GCA_002403785.1 Clostridium sp. UBA4746 | reverse complement strand
TATAAATGTATATATTATTCTTTTCATATTCTGTATTTAACTGTACTAATTGTAGTCCTATTTTTTCAACCTCATCTGCTTCTATAAATTGTTTTTGTAGTATTAGTATCTTGTCTATAATTCTCCAACTTTCTTTTTAATCTTCCTGCTGTACTTATCAAGTTCTTAATTCTAGTTTCTAACTTACTTATAAGAGGCAGTTCAGTAATATCATTATTGTTCCCCCTACCAATAGCCAATTCTATTTTTATTGAAGCAGTGCCTCCATCTTATTCGTTGTCTTTCTCTATCTTTTGTTGAATTAAATATATAAGTGTTTTTGATAGTGTATTGCGATTTTTATTTATCTGTATGTTAAAAAATTCATCAAAAATCGGATTAAAACTTATTTCCCCTCTAAATTTGCTGAATTTGGGATGGTCTTTTACTATACCGAGCATTCCAAGTGCTCTACCAATATAACGCCCATTTCTTTTTATATAAAATCCACTATGTTTTGGAATAGGCTTATATATGTCCTCTAGGTAAGGAAATTCAATATTAATCTTGTTCATATAATTTGTAAAATTTGTGTTAATAGCAGAAAGTTTTATCTTAATTTTTTCATCTAGCATTTCATCTTTATTATTAAATATCTTCTTAAATTTTGATATTATCTCTTGCTCAGCTATATTATCGTCTAAATCGTTTAATACTTCATTTAAACCTATTTCATAAGTTCCAAATACATATGGCGTTATGAAATCATCAGATAAATTCTCTCCAAGAGGATGTAACGCTTTTATACTTATGTCATCTATTGCTATAATATTATTACACAAAAAATCATAATATGTTATTCCTAGTTGTTCAATTAACTGTGGCTTCAATATTTCAATTTCTCTATAATTAAATTCTGTTTTGCGAACTCCTTTAACATATAACACAACTCCACTCTGCTCGGGCAATTCTATCCCTAAAGTTATCAATTTTTCTCTATCCTTTTCGCTCATTTCTTTAACCCTAGAAACATATCCACAGTTAGCATAACGGTCATAATTTAGTGTTGTGAAACCCCACTGATTATCGCTTTGTGTTTTGCTATAGAAAGTAACTTTTGCTCCAACATTAATATGCGATATAATCCCATAATGGAATCTACCATTCTTACCCAAATAATCATCCTTATCGCTATACCCAACGTTTGCCTTATTTCCAAAATTAAATATATTTTCTAAATTCTTAATACCTATTCCATTATCACAAACTATGTAAGAACATCTATATGCAATATTTTCATTACTAAAATCATTGTTGTCCTCAGATTTCTTAAATTCACTGAAACTCTCTTTAAATAATTTAATTTGAATATCATCTGCCTTTGCATCAATTCCGTCATCTATAGCTTCCATAATGGCTTCTCCTATTGTATACCCTATATTAGCCAATCCTTCATCAAGTAAATTTTCTTTTATAAAATTTTTCTCCATTATGCTCTGCCTCCAAATTAATTTTTATTACATTGGCAAATAAAACTTATCACATTATAATGCTTTTAATAATTATTCAATAAACTCTAAATAATTTCTTTAGTTTTTCTCTTAATCATGTGATGAAGGAAGTATTTCTGTTTCTTTAATAATAGTAAAAATAATTTACACTTTAATACAAACCTTGATTTATATTTTCATATACTAAACTTCTCAATAAAATCTTTATGTTCAAGTTCCGAAATTATTACAGGAATTACTCTAATTCCTAAAATTTTGGCTGAAAATAAACGTTTTATGCCTGCTACGAGTGTATATTTTCCACATTCACCTAGTCGCTTTACAATTATCGGTGTAGTAATTTCATTTTCATTCTTATATTTCCATAAACATCCATCAAATTCCAGAGTTCTACATTTCAAATGTTCTTGTGCTGTCACTAATATATCCTCTACTGATATGTATTTAATTTTATTTGTACTAAGTAGACTTGTCCAATCAACATTATTATTAAAATTCTTTGCATTCTTATCAACATCCATTTTCTTAATTTCAATTATAGAAGTTTCAACATTTCCAAGTATTATTGATTTGTAGTCACCGTTCTTAACGATAAAGCTACACTCTTTATCTTCCATCTGTTTGTTAATAATAAACTTTGCGAGTTCATGTACTTTTTTATTAAAAGGATTAATTCTACTTTTCACCTTTTTTAGCCTTAAGGAACCTTTTGAAAAACGCTCATACAAATAGACAAATCTCTGCCATAGTTCTACATTGGATTTTTTATACTGTCCATTAGAATCCTTCCAGCCATAAGTATTGAATCGCTTATAAATTTTTCTAACAATAAAATTAAATATGCTAAAGTCATCTATTCCTAGTTCATACTCATATGTAGTGTCATTCATTTGCCACTGATATTGTATAATATATTCCAATGTTTTAACGACACCAATTAATTCGGCTTCAGTTGGAGTTATCGCTTGACATTTTCCAAATATAAACACAGCCTCATCTTGCTTATCTTCTAAAAAAAGCATAATTGCATAGCCTGCCTTACTATCTTTGTAAGATGCATCGCAGTAAGCAAATATTTTACTCATTATTTAACTCACCACCCACTTTTATTTCTTTAACAGAGATAACTATATTTATGAAGATTCTATCTTTTTCATCGTATACATATTTAAAAACTCTATCTTCTATTTGGTATGTTATTCCTTCGTATTCAACCATATCCTCTCTTTGGGGTATTGCTGTTGCATAATTTCCTTCATAACTAAAAATCTTACTCCTAGTATTGTGATTTAAATATACTATTATATAAGTACACTGTTCAGATTTTATTGTCTCTTTAAATACCATTATTTTTTACATCTCCTTCTGTTTTTTAACCCCAGTATGTTTTTACCTATTTCCTTCGCCTTTACCACATGAGGATTTAACTTTTGAATATTTTTTTCTAATCATTTATAAATCATACAAACTCTTTCATTAAATTGAACTACCGAGTGTAAATTATATTATAATACCTTTCCCTTCGACATACAAGTGTTTCCATCTAATAAATATTTTACCTTATATGTAATTATTTTTACTATCTTATTATCTAATTAGATATTATTTCAAAATAGGTGTATTTTCAAATAACAAACCTCCTAACTAGAGTCCTTTTTTAAAATTATTATCATTCTAGTTAATTCCATACTATTAATTCAATGAATACTTCTTTGCAATTCCATTAATAGCATAAATTAAAGCCATACAATTACTATTCTATTACATACGTTTACCCCTCCTTATCATTTAAATAAAATTACAATTAAATTTAAGGCAAACAATAAATTTATCGTCGCTCCCATTGCTACCAACACATATATAGGATTTCCACTTATGTGAGATAGTGTCTTTTAGATGTTATACTCTCTTAGAATCGCCCCTACAGCCTATAGCTGTTTAGTTTTTGGGGTTGTACGTATGATATTTTTCACTAAATAGACTCACTATTATTGTATTATCCAAATAACCATAAGAGAGTAAAATATGTACCTTCTAAACAATCAGCTATTACTGGATTGCTATATATTCCATTGCCTCCGTTACCACTTTAAACAACGGCATTCTTATTTGAACAAACCACTTTAAACAAAGGCATTCTTATTTGAACAAGCATATTATTTTACTATCTTATCTAATAAAAAAACTACCAGTTAATGTTTAAGGTAGTCTTCCTGTTATAAATTAGTGATTTTTTAATTCCTAATAAATAATATATATCAATAGCTACCATTTCGCTCTATATGTACCCTTTAAGCTTCCATATACCCTCATGGTCGCATGTTAAAAGAAAAGAGTCATAAGATATAATGTCAATATTTAAGTGGCTAGTATGAAGCTTTCTATAATCTAAATTATATTTTAAATAAAATCCACTTACAGATAAATTGTTTTTTCAAATACCCTTTCAATATTAATAATTACAGTACTAAATTTAAAACCAACACATTATTTCCTATTAATTTATTCCTAACTATTGTTATAACTCTGAATATATACTTTAAGTGTGTACCTTAAAATTAAAATTTTAGCAATACTAATTCTTATTCAATTAGTATTGATTAACTTATCCCACTCCACGACATAGACCCATTACTAAGTAGTAAAATATTTTAGCAATGGGTTTATTTATTTATCTCTAAATTTATTTAATATATTTACTTGTTGCCTTTCTTAATATTTGATAGTGGGCTAAAATTTTGGTAACTGTTTCTTATATCCTCATCATCTAAATCTAAATATGCTTTTTCAGTTATTACCACAGAACTATGTCCCAGAATTTTAGATAGGGTAAATAAATTTCCACCAGCCATTAAAAACCTCTTAGCAAAATTATTTCTTAGTTGATGTGGATGAATATTAATCCCTACTCTTTCGCCATATTGTTTTAACTTTGTTTCAAAACTTCCTATTCCTAATTTGTTACATTTTATACTTGGGAATAAATAATTAGATTCTACATATCTATCTTTATATTGTAACCATCTTCTTAATTCCTTTTGTAATTCCTGACTGAAATACACATATCTATATTTTCCACCTTTTGTGTTCTCTGCTCTTAGCATTATTGACCTATTGGTCAAATCTAAATCTTCAACGACTATGCTTAAACATTCTCCTATACGAGTTCCTGTATCTAACAATGTTTGTATTATTATATTATCCCTGTATTCATGAAATTTTGAATTATCCATAGATTTTAATAACCTTATAATTTCCATATCTTCGATAAATTCTTTTGGTTTCCTATCAAACTTAATACTCTTAATATTTGTCATAGGATTTTTTTTTATAAAACCTTGTTCAAGTAAAAATGAATAAAATACTTTTATGTTCCTTGTATAATTGTTTATTGTAGCAGAAGATACCTTTTCACCTAAATCTTTTCTATTTTGTGGATTATTTGTTTCTTTAGATTTTTCAACAGCTACTATAGAATATTTACCTCTTTCCTGTACTGAAATAATATATGCTCTATACATTTTCTCGGTCAATTTTGTAGCATCATTAATTTTTACATTATCCGATAAGTACCTTGCAAATAATCTTAAAGTTTGTTCATAACTCATTAAAGTTTTTCGTGCTAATTTTTTTGACTGACAGTAATTAATAAATTCATCAATTTGTATATCAATTTTTTCCAAAATAATAGACCTCCCTATTCTTGGTTTAACACACCCAATAAATAGAAAAGTCTATTGTCTTCTAAAATAATTATATATAGGGTTAAAAATAATTTTAAGCTAATCCCACAAGGTTTTTTAATTATAGGTTGGTCTGGAATGCACCTCAAACCGTTGGTATCGCCTAGTTA
>DHIM01000318.1 GCA_002403785.1 Clostridium sp. UBA4746 | reverse complement strand
GTGTTATTCATTTATTTATAATCGCTATTATAAATCTACATAATAAATTCAATAAAAAAACTGTTGATACTCTACAACATTTATCATATAATATAACAAATAAATAGTGAAGGGATGATTTAAATAAAAAGTCTAAAAAAGAATTACTTCTCAAGGCATGTCCTTCTCAATTGACAGGAACAAACTGAATTTAAACAAAAGAAAATTCACCACTAGTGAAATTGGAAGAGGCACCGAAATTGAAAAAAAACAAAAGGAATAGGTTCTTATACTCGCAAGAATATTATCTTGATGACAATTCTTATTGGTATTTTTATTTTTAGAAAATAATATTTTTAAATTCCTTAATCCTATTATAGCTAGCTCTATTGAAATGTTATACGGTGTTTCTACACTAATATTGCTATTGTTACTTTTCACCTGGGATAAACTTAAAGAAACCGGTAAAACAACCTCCGTATAAATTATATCCTCAGGTAGTTGGAACTTATTAAAAATCATCTCTTTGATATCACTTTTACTGTCATCTACGGTTAAATTGAAACATATAACTTCTAGCGCTGCTAAAAATCTCATAATTAATCTAATCATATCTGTTATTCTCCTTAAAATTATTTGAATATGATAGACAAGTCTCGACCCTTAGATCTCCTCTAACTAATTTATTAGTTTAAAATTTACTTATTTGATTAATATTTTTATTTTAGAGTTTTCTACCAGAAGGGTCTACATAGTGTACTTTCTTCTATCTTTCTTCATAGTTATCCTCTAAAATAAAATCCAAATGAATCTTATCCACTTTTTGTAACAAAGAATACACATACCAACCTTTTAGCATGTGTACTTAATAAATCCTATGTTGTATTTTGTTTCTATGATTATTTATGTTTTAATCTATATCTTTACTCTTAACAGATTCTTTAATGAAACACAACTTGTTAAAAACTAAAAAAATGATATTATTATTAAAACCGTTAAATAAATGTAATTTTAATAAGTTTAGCCCGTTTTGTATAAAATAATAATATTAGAACAAAATATTTTATAAATGAATGTAATTTTCAAAATAGTGTGGTATTATAAAGTTGGTTTAGTGACCTGACCGTTAACCCACCATTGCTTTATAGATGTTTATGAAAACGATTATATCGTAGAACTAAATCATTAAATAAATACACTCAATAAAAAATTTAATTGCAGATTAATTTTTAAACAATGGATATAAAGTAACAGATATTTGTTGAATTATATAAGCTTTGTTAGGCTGGATAGTTAGGTAAAAAAACAAGGTAAAGGTTTTCATAGTAACTCTAAGTTAATATATACTAAATTTATATGAAGGTGGTAAAAAAAATGTCATTTAAGCTATTGGTAATCAATCCTGGATCAACTTCAACAAAACTAGGAGTATATGATAATGAAACTCCGGTTTTAGTTAAAACTTTAAGACATACTTCAGAAGAAATAGGTCAATATAAAACTATTTATGATCAATTCCAATTTAGAAAAAATGTTATTTTAGAGGTTTTAAAAGAATGTAAATTCGACATAAGCACATTGAATGGAATTATTGGAAGGGGTGGACTTTTAAAACCAATCTCCGGTGGGACATATATGGTTAATGAAAGAATGCTTGAAGATTTAAAGAGTGGTGTTCAGGGCCAACACGCTTCAAATCTTGGGGGAATAATTGCAAATGAAATTGCAAAGGAACTAAATTTATCAGCGTATATTGTTGACCCCGTAGTTGTAGATGAGCTTCAAGATGTAGCAAGAATATCTGGCATGCCGGAAATAGAGAAAAAAAGTATTTTTCATGCATTAAATCAGAAAGCCGTTGCCAAAAAATATGCTAATGAAATTGGTAAGAAATATGAAGAACTTAATGTAATTGTAGCTCACATGGGTGGAGGAATTTCTGTTGGGGCGCATCTTAAAGGAAAAATTGTACAGGTTAATAATGCTTTGGATGGAGATGGACCACTTTCACCTGAAAGATCAGGAAATGTTCCCATTGGTGATTTAATTAAACTTTGTTATAGCGGAAAATATACACTGGAAGAAGTTATGAATAAGATAAACAGTAAAGGCGGATATATGGCTCATCTTGGGACAAATGACGATAGAGTTGTAGAGCAAGCTGCTATCGATGGTGATGAAAAAGCTAAAGTTGTGAGAGATGCTATGCTGTATCAAGTATCTATGGAAATTGGTAAATGTGCAACTGTACTTAGTGGCAATGTAGATGCAGTTATATTAACAGGTGGAATTGCTTATTCAAATTCTGCAGTTGAATATATAAAAGAGAAAGTGGCATTTATTGCAAAAATAATAGTATATCCAGGTGAGGACGAACTTTTAGCACTTGTTCAAGGTGCGCTTAGTGTTCTTAAGGGCGAAGAATTAAATAAAGTATATCTCTAAGAATGAAATGCATGTAAAACTTAAAAAAGTTGATGTATAAATTAAAGACGAATTAGAATAAATACTAGTAAGTAAAAGTGTTATTAGAGTTTTCAAGGGCCTGTAAATAATTTTCTATAAACAGAATAAAATTATTTACAGGCCCTTGATTTTTCATAATCAATTGAGTCTGTTTTTACTTTTTCCAGTATACTACATAAGACCGTATCGGATCTCTCCAAAAACGGTCTTATGTATTCGTCCTTTTCATTGGTATAAATGAAATACTACGTACTAGTTCACACAGGTACTACGATATTTGTTAATAGAAAAAAAGTTAACATAAAAATTAAAGAACTCTGAGCTTTTTTCCTATTTCTTATAAACCCACCCCTATAGGTGCATACTTCATAAATAAAATAATGAATATATACACACTTGTATTAGTGTCATTAATAAAATTAAAAAATATAAATCTAATCTCATAAAAATTAAAAAGAGACGCAAATCCAATTTTGCTTCTCTAATAGCAACCATAAAAGCGAGTGTGATACAGTTAATTTTCCCTTAATTCTTTATAAATCATAAAGACCGCGAAAACAATAGCTGAATATCCTGCTAAAGGATATAGAATATTGAGCAATTTATCAAAAGGAAATACCCCTCCAAAGAACATACCGATAGCAGTTAGCACTGTTGCAATGATATTAAACTTTTGGTCTGCCCTCTTTAAATCTTTTTTTAGTTTTGGCAATTGCTTTACCCTCTTGGGTACGTTCAACTATCATATCTCTTTCAAATTCTGCAAAACTAAAAAATATATTTCTTATCAAATTACTTGATGATGTATTATCCATAATCCCTATATTTATTATATTCACCTTAATTTCTCTGTTTAGTAAATTATTTACTAAACGCACTTCCTTTTGTCATACTCCTTGCCACTCTGTCTAGTTTTGTTACTATTAAAGTATCGCATTCATAAATCTAGGATCCTGGTCTGAAGATACTCACAATATAAATATAATTTTTCTCGCAATAGATTGTAATACAGTAAAATTGTTCTATATTAAGGCAAAATTAAAAATGAAAAGGCAGCAAGAATTGTTTATTCTCGCTGCCTTTATTTATTACTGTTATTAAAACAATTCTTGTCTTATAATTTCTTCATTATAAAATCCTCTTTCTTTGCTGAAGCAATTGGCATATTTTAAACCAATACTAATTAAATCTAATACGGCACACCCTCTATAGCACTCAAAATTTATTTCTTCTTCTGTCATACCTAATTTATAGAGTATTTTTCTATTTCCTTTATTATCATATGTATAAGCGAAAGGTCTTTTTTCAGAGGTAGAAGCCCAATTTGCAATTTCAATACTGTTTATTAATTCTAATTTTTGATTATTAGTTAAGCTCATGGTTGCTCACTCCTAAGTATATAATATCTATACATGTATATTATGCACTAATGTGCAGTACAATATACAGTTTTTTATACAAAATATTACAAATAAAGAAAAGCTACATAACGGTATTTTTTTATATTTCTGCTGTCTGGAAGTGGTCTTTTTAATCACTTTCTCACAAAAGTAAAAGTGGTACTTATGTGATAGTATTTAGAGGGAATATTGTCTTGTGTCTGTTTGTTTTTTGCACGAATCGTTACTGTACCCCTATATAATCATCCTTAATTATATAGTAGAATTAGTTATATTAAATATGAGATATGAACAACATTACTATAGGTATTGTTGCCATGCTTAAAAAAGTTGTTACAAATATAGATCTTGAACTTAAAATTGAATTACCTTTATACTGTTCAGATATCATAGTTGTTGATGAAGGTGCCGGCATTGTTGCAATACATATATTCGTTAATTTAAATTTTCTCTTAAATAAAAGAATTCTATATAAGAATTGTGCATATAACTGCTTGCTAGAGGCTCCCACATTCTTCTTTTCCATCAATTTGTTTATTCTAGTCAGGACTACTCCTCTTTTATGATCTCCATATTTTGTTCCTGCATTATTTGCAGTTGCAAAAGGCGGATTAATTAAAAATGAAATCGGTTTATCTTGCTCAAACGCTTCTAACAATTTCCTAGGCATTTTTATAAAATTAGCCAATAAATCTTTTCCTTAATGTATTTCTATATCATCATTAAGGAAATCATATTGAAACGGAGTTACATTCTTACTATATCTTTCACCTATCTCAAGATTACTAGGAACCAATGTAGAACAATATAATTCTTTGAAAGTATAATCTCGTGTTAAGTTGCCTGTCCCCCCTGCACGATCCTAAACCACGTACTTTTCCTTCCATTCTCCCCCTAACGATTCATTTATTATTACATGGGCCTCATCAACCCATCGGGTAGGTGTATAGAATTGGTATCTAAATGAGAATATAAAGAAAAAACCATCTAAGTTCCAGATGGTTTTTCAATGTTATTTATAATTTTACTATTTTGCAAAGCTTCCACAATCTGTGCATTCTACTGTTTTTGCTTCGGGCTCATGTTTCATCACTTGAATCTCTTCTAGTGTACAGTAATTTACTCCACCGTCATGGAATTTACATTCATTAACAGAGCAAAGTATACTATCATTTTTTATTTTATTATCTATCTAAAAATTGAAACGAAAACAAGTGTTAAGGTAGTTATTAATTTTATCAAAACATGTAGTGAAGGACCTGCTGTATCCTTGAAAGGATCTCCAACGGTATCTCCAACAACTGCTCCTTTGTGAGGTTCGGATTTCTTTCCACCAAAGTTACCAAGTTCAATATACTTCTTAGCGTTATCCCATGCTCCACCACCATTGTTTAAGAATAGTGCCATGATAACACCTACAATTGTAGTTACTAGTAGGAAGCCGGCTGCAGCTTCTTTTCCAAGAAATACTCCAACGAGTACTGGTACAGTAATAGGAATAAGACCTGGAAGTAACATTTCTTTAAGAGCGCCTTTTGTAACTATATCAACACATCTTGCGTAATCTGGTTTTTGTTTGAAAGTCATTATGCCAGGGAATTCTTTAAACTGCGCCCTAACTTCTAAGATTACGTATTGAGCTGCGTTGCCAACTGCTCTTATTGCGGCAGATGAGAAAAGGAAAACTATCATTGCACCGATAAACGCACCAATGAAAACTTCTGGTTTTCCAATATCTACTGGGAAAACGCTATCAAAAGGAATTCCTGATAGTATTTTTACCTCGCCTATATATGCAAAGAATAAGAGGAAGGTTGCAAGAGCTGCAGAGCCAACTGCGTAGCCTTTAGTTAAAGCTTTAGTAGTATTTCCACATGCATCTAATTTGTCTGTTATTAATCTGATTTCCTCGGGAGCTCCGGACATTTCAACAATACCACCAGCGTTGTCGGTAATTGGTCCAAAAGTATCCATAGCAAGTATATAAGCACAAGTTGAAAGCATTCCTATAGTTGCAACAGCTATTCCATAAAGTCCACCGTTTGCAACACCTGGAAGTGCTAATTTGCCAAGGGTATAGGAAGTAAATATTGCAAGCGATACTGAAAGTACAGGTAGCGCTGTCGATTCCATACCAACTGAAATACCTGAAATTATGTTAGTTGCGGCTCCAGTTTGTGAAGCTTTTGCAATTGATTTAACAGGTCTGTATTTATATGAAGTATAGTAATCTGTGATTACAACAAATAAAAAACTCAGTGCTATGCCTGCAACCGCACAAAGGTAGAGATACATGTAATGTATGCTTTCTCCACTTGCTAGAGTGCCCGAGAACATAGATTTAATTATGAAAAACAAGAATATAAGATTGAGTATACTTGTTACAAAATAACCCTTATAAAGAGCAGACATAGGATTATCAGTATCATCATCTGCTTTTACAAACATTAAACCTACGATTGAAGAAATAATTCCAATTGCACCTGTAACTAAAGGAAACATAATACCCTTCCAACCAAATACAGGATAAAGTGCAACCCCAAGTATCATTGCTCCAATATTTTCTGCTGCAGTAGATTCGAAAAGATCTGCTCCTCTTCCTGCGCAGTCACCAACGTTATCTCCAACAAGATCAGCTATAACAGCAGGGTTTCTGGCATCATCTTCTGGAATGCCAACTTCAACTTTACCAACAAGATCTGCTCCAACATCTGCAGCTTTTGTGTATATTCCACCACCAAGCTGAGCAAACAATGCAACAAAAGAAGCTCCAAAAGCAAAGCCAACTAAAAGTGAAGGTGCTTCTTTAATTAAGGTATCACTGTTAGACATTCCTCCAAATAGAATAAATAATACAGAAACACCAAGTAGTGAAAGTGAAGTAACTGATAAACCAGTTACGGCTCCTCCCCGCAGAGCAACAGTAAGAGCTTTATTTAACCCCTTTTTTGCTCCTGCTGCAGCTCTAATATTGGAATTAACTGCCATATACATTCCAATGTAGCCTGAAATTGCGGAGCAAACTGCACCAGTTATAAATGCAATACCAATATGCCATGCAACCGACATTGCAACTCCTGTTCCTTTTGATAAATTACCAAAGTAATTTGCAACTACAATGATAACTACAGTAACTAGAGCTAATATAAAAATCGTTTTGTATTGTCTTCTCATAAATGCAAAAGCACCTTCTTTTATTGCATCAGAAACGGCTTGCATTTCCTTTGTACCTTTGTCTTGTGAAAAGATATACTTTGTAAGATATGCTATAAAAAGTATGGCAATTATTATAGCAGTGAAGATGATTCCGAAATAAATATTCAATATTATGTACCCCCTTTAAGTAAATTAATTATGCTTATTCGCATATATAATAATTAGTATATAAACTAATAATATATCTAAATGTATACGATTGCAAGTGTTTAATGTATACGATTGCAATTAATCGATAATTATATGACTAATAAATATCAAATTTAACTTTCCTAAACCTTGATTTAATTCTTTTATAAGCTCAGCTTCACCTAGATTTTTAAATGCTTCGGCACAGGTTTTATCAGATATTTGTAAAATCTTTTCAATTTTATCTCTGGTGAATATTAAATAAAGTTCTCCTTTTTCATTAATCCAATCGTTTTCCATAGATAGCTCTAAACGGTCTAAAAGAAGCCCCTACAGAAGCTTTGCATCAATACACATATCTTTAAAAAACATTTCTTTTGCTACTCAAATACTTTAATTTTCTTACCTTCCGCATTTTCATATATCCACACCCACATCAGACTGGTGTTATTTGTGAATGTCTATTTTTATTGAAATCTATTGTATTAATAATATTTTTTTATTGCCTTCTGTTTCTAGTATAATATATGTTCATTGTTTCACCCGTACGAAAATACTTATTATGCTCATTAAACATACTTTGCGCTGCTGTTTGGTCAATTATGTCCACATTAAATCTATATTTATGTTGGTATTGCTTGCTTTAAATGAAGTATACATCACTCCAAAGCAAAGAGATAGTATGCACTTTTTAGTTAGTTATCTAACCAAAAGGTATGAATTGTTGAACTTACACGGTTTTTCGACAAATTTATTTATTAGTAAATTGAAACTATATCTTAAATGATATATAATAATACTTAGTTATAATGTTTTCATTTGAGAAATTTTCATAGGTAGGTGTAAATATGATCATATATGATGGTAAAAAATATGTCTGTAATATAGATTTTGGAATGGAAATAATTCGCGGTAAATGGAAAGCTGTAATCTTATGTCATTTAAATGATGGTCCGAAAAGATTTTTAGAACTTCAAAGAATAACTGGTGGTATTAGTCAAAAAGTTCTTAATGAAAAATTACAAGAACTCCAGCATCATGGCCTAATTACAAAAATAGTTTATCCTGAAGTTCCACCTAAAGTAGAATATCTACTAACCGAAATTGGGAAAGACCTATTTCCAGCATTAGAAATGATTCAAGATTGGTCAATCAAGCATTTTCCTAATAAAGATTAATTATTGCAGTTAGAAACTGTATTAAAATAAGATAACCTGTCCCATTGCTAGGGAAAGGCTATCTTTTCTTTTAAATCTATAATATAGATAAATATTGATAATACTAAGTGTCTATATGTTATATATATAACGTATACAGGCTGTACATATGTAAAAATAGGCCATATATTGAATATTAATTCCATCATATGACTTAGTTGATGAAGAATAAAAGAATGTTGTAAACTAAATCTATTCCTATTCTCTTGAATAATACATGTTTACTAAAACTCCAATGAGGAGATCTTTATAACATGGCTTTTCAGATATCTCTGATATTTCCTACACACATCAATTAAGTATTCATTTTTCCAACTTCACATTATAGCAGTAATGATTCTTACAGTTGTTTATTACGAGCTTTAAGAAGATTACGTAATGAATACGATTTAGCTATTATCTGATATAATAGCACTAAGTCATAACACTTAGTGCCCGTTTTATTTTACTTAAATTCAGTTATAATCCCTTTTACTGTGCTATTGTAATCATCACTATCTATAAGGTCAATGTCTCTATTAATCTCTATATGGAGCTCTTTACCATTAGTAAAAATAATGGTACCTTTGGATGTGCATATATCTATATTCGCAACTTGCACAGCACCTTCAATTTGATAAACATTGTCTGAGATTGTATCTCTATTTTCAGTGGATACTGAAATATATCTATCTTCACCTATCTTTCCTTCTATTAATAAATAAATTATTCCCAACTCACATTTAACTGCAACATAATTTTCATTTTTAACATATACCTCCAAGCAATTGCCAAACCCATCTATCTTCCATTCTTTTAGGTTATGGGTATGTATCGTAACAAGTTTATTACTTGAATATACTTTTCTCATTAAACTATGATTAAATAGGTATTTAAATATGACTATTTCCTTTGAGGATAAATCCCTACTTATCATTTTTTCTATATTCTCAAGTTCTCTTGTTAAGTCTTCATTACATGAAAGGTCAACTTTAAACTGTTCTTTGGTCTCTGTTGAATATTTCTCTTTGTAATCTTCAATATGATTATTTACCATATTTTCTAATAAAGCATTTAGAGCACCATTAAAATCATTCTTTAGTAATATCATTTCCATTTTACAACACCCCTTTATATATCTCGTTCACAAGGCATTAAGACCTTGTAATGTTACTATGAAGCTAATAAAACCCATGCAATATATCATATAAAATTATTTGTCCCTCTTTCACTCTTTCTCTTTTCTACTCCAAACGAGTTCATGTTTTAGTTTCAATTTTATACTCAACCTATTATCTTACTTGCCATTATATTTCTTAACCATACTACTAACAATCTTTCTACAACTTGCTATCATTTTCCTTCTAAATTTTATATTAAAGCAAAATAATTCGATATTTTGTTCTAATAATCATTTTAAATTTACTTTAATCTTATAAAACAACGAAAAACGACAAGTCTACACTACTTTTTAGTTTCGTATCTACTTAAGGGGGGATAGTCCATGACAGGAATCAGTTCATTATAGTTGTGTTACATTCGTTATTTTTGGGTTATGTTTAAGAATATTTAAGAATATTGTTAAAATCTTGTGATACAATCTAATAACTTGGTTCTTAAATTATAATATGGAGTGTGTTTATGATTAAAGATAGAATCCGAATTGTGTCATATGATTTCACTCCTTTTCAAGGTCTTCTGAACTATAGTAGGATGTTTATAAATTAGTAAAATTAATATATATGAGTTGGAACTATATATATTCTAAACATAAGAATTTCATATATATATTCCTATTATTATCATAGAAAGAAGGGTTTAAATGACAACCGAAGCAAAAATACAATTAACTTCAACTGAATTAGGTACATTGTGGATGACTTATATGTCAACTACAGGAATGTTAGTAATGAATGATCTTTTTAAAGATAAAACTATCGATAAAGAGGCTCAAAATATATTAGCTTCCTACGCAAATGAAGGACAAAATATAAAAAGTGAAATTATAAATATATTTAATGCGGAAAAGTCAGTTATTCCGATGGGTTTCAATGAAATAGATTCTGTAAAAGAATCTCTTCCTCTATTTGATGACATTTTTAATATAATGTTTCTTCGCGAAATGATGAAATTAAATTTAGGTCATGGAGCAGTAAATATATCTATGTCGTTTATGAAAGAAGTTCAGGATATATTTAAGCTTAACTCAGAAGTTTCTTATAAATATTATGTTATGACAACAAACTATTTATTGGAAAAAGGAGTACTTGCAAGCTCACCATATGTAAATATGCCCAAACAGGTAGAATTTATTGAAGACAAAAAATACATAAGTGGAATTAGCCTTTTTTCTGATAAACGCACATTAAATACAATTGAGGTTGGGTATATTAATGAAGCTATACAAACCAACATTTTTGGCATGCAGTTGATGACAGGATTTGCACAAGTTTCAAAAGAAAGTGAAGTTAAAAAACATTTCTTAGACGGTAAAGAGTTATCAAAAAAAATTGTTACTGAATTAAGTGCTTTATTATTACAAAGTGATATCCAAGCTCCGAGAAGTCCATGGGCAGGTAACGCTACAGATTCTACTCAAATATGTTTTTCAGATAAACTTATGATGTCTATAACCAATTTAATATCTAGATCAGCATTAGGCTACAATGCGTTGGGTACATCTTTTAGTATGAGAAGTGATTTACATGTTAAACTTGCAAACATTTCAAAAAGTATATTTGATTATGCTAAAAAGGGTGGTCAAATAATGATTGATCATAAATGGATGGAAGAGCCTCCACAAATGGAAGTTCCGCAGAGGTGTAGTTAAAGAAGAGATTTCAATTTATATGGTGAATAGTGTCAGGAGCGCCGACATACGTGGAATGTTAGTTATTTTTAAGTGGTGAAACTAATTTTATAGGTGTAGCATAAGCAAAAATGATGTTTCGTATGCTAAGAAAAACATTGCCCCATAAAAAATATAAAGAAAAGGATAAAAAATATGACTAAAAAACTAAATTTAATTAAAAGACTAATTCTATTTTTTACAGGAATGAGTATAATCCAGATTGGAGTAGCCTTGTTTTTAAAAACTAATATTGGTTCCGATCCATTTACCCTATTCACTCAAGGATTAGCATTTTTATTAAAGAAAACACCTGGAAATGCTAATATGATTATTTTATTTGTATTGTTTTGCATAATACTTCTAGTTGAAAGAGCTCGTATAAAAATAGGAACAATTATATGCGTGGTTGGAGTAGGACCCATTATTGACCTTGGAGTAAAGGCTGTTTCATTTTTTCCAATTGCATCTTTAAATATTGGTATAAAAATACTTTTAGTTGTATTCGGCTGTGTCCTAATTGCAATTGGATTTTCTATACTTGCAGCAAGTAATCTAGGTGTTGCACCAAATGATATTATTCCATTTATAATAAAAGATAAAACTAATTTAGAATATCGTTGGATTCGTATGGCATTAGATGTTAGCTTTTTAATAATAGGCTTTACACTCGGCGGAATATTTGGTATAGGTACAATAATATCTGCATTGTTAACAGGTCCATGCATACAATTTTGCCTTCCATATGGAGAAAAGTTTGTAAATGCTATTGTTAAAGATCAAGTTGAAGATGAAAGTGAAGAAGATGTAGCTTTAGGAGCTTAAAATAGAAATCTAACGGTATCCCGAAAGCTTTCTATTTTATTTAAGATATTGCTACACGTAAATGAAGCTCCAAGTCATCCCTCAGAGCTTCATTTACAATTCTTAAAATTTATAAATAGAATTAAATTCTAAATTTTTAATAATTCTACTATCACACATCCCTCTATTGCTTAAAATTAGTGTATCTCTATTATGTGAGTTTATTTCCAAAATTTCATTTTCTGATGCACTTGCTTTACCATCTTCCTCTTTCTTAAAAACTTCTGGACAAATTCCCTCACATAAACCACATCCGATACAAGCATCTTTACCCACAAAACCTTTCATAGTACAAATCTCCTTTACCTAAATCATTTTTTCTAATCATTTACTATACACTAGTTGTACTTAAAATTAAATGTCATAGATATGATTTGAATCACAATTTAAATATTTATTCATGTTAAAATGGAAACTGTAGGCGTCTGTTTGATGTTAGAATATGATTGAAGTTACAAAACTAGAAAATATAAAATAAGCCGCTGTTAAATGGATTGAAATTCATTTAGCAGTGGCTTATTTTTAAACTAAAACTTTAGTATTGATATTGTTATCCTAATATTTGCTTTAAATCATCTCTGGATTGCTTATTGGTTTAATGTCAAAAGTATCAATTAGGAATTGTAATACATTTGGACTTACTCTAACATACCTTAAATTATATTTGAATCAATTGTATTATTACTTTCTTTGTAGTGATTTAACCTGCTAACAGCTGGACCTTCTATAATATCACCTTCAAAAGTAAATCTTGATCCATGACAAGGGCAATCCCAAGATTTTTCTGCACTATTCCATTTTAGTTCACAACCTAAATGTGTACATGTTATATCAACTATATGCAACTCACCATTTTTATCTCTATATGCCCCATATCTTTCTCCATCAATCTCTATTATCTTTCCCTCATCATTTTTTAAGTCGAAATTATATTGCCCAACGTGAAGTTTACCTTTTATTAACTGCTTTGCAACATCAAAATTTTCCTTAAAGAAGTTCTTAATTCCATCAGCTGAAGTATTACGTGACGGATCATATACCTCTTGATAAGGGCTTTCATCCTTAACTATAATATCCCTTAGAATATTGGCAGCAGCTGTTCCATTTGTCATGCCCCATTCACCATAACCTGTAGCAACGTAAATATTTTCTGATGAAGAAGTAAGCTTGCCTACATATGGTACACCATCTAATGTTATGTAATCTTGAGTTGACCATCTATACAAAAACTTTTCAACATTAAAGTTTTTTTCAGCATAATTTTTTAAATTAACATAATGTTTAATCATATCACCACCATGAGCAGTTTTATGCTCTTGACCACCAATTATTATCATCTGACCATCCTTATAATTTTGTGAACGAAAATACCAACCTGCTTCTCCTGCATCTACAAATGTGCCCTTTGGCAATTCATCCTTTATTATTGCAGATATTACATATGACCTTTGTGGGCGAAGTCTTGCAAAATATAACCCCAAACCATCATAAAAAGGGAAATGTGAAGCTAAAACAACTTTTGAAGCTATTACTTTAAAGCCTGTATCTGTTATTACAGTATATAAATTATCATGTTTTATATCTACAGCTCTTGTATGTTCATATATTTGACTATCATTACCAGAAATGTTTTCTGCAATTTTAAGGAGGTACTTTCTAGGGTGAAATTGAGCTTGGTTTTCAAAACATAGTGCACCCCTTATTGCAAATGGCAAATCCAGTTCTTCAATATATTTAGCTTTTATCCCTAGGCTTTTAGCGGCTTTCGCTTCTGCCTTGATAGTATCTGTATAGCTTTCATCTGTTGTATAGATATATGCAGGTAACCTACAAAAATCACAATCAATATTATATTTTTTTACCATCTTTTCTATAAAATCTATGGCACCTTCATTGGCATCTGCATACTGCTTAGCTTTTTCAATTCCCATACTTTTGATTAAATTACTATATATTATATCATGTTGTGAAGTAATATAAGCCGTAGTATGGCCTGTAGTTCCCTGAACTATTTTATCTGCTTCAATTAATGCAACTTTGTAACCTTCATTTTTTAAGAGGAGAGCGGTTGTAATTCCTGTAATACCTCCTCCTATAATTGCTATATCAACTTTAATGTCTTTTTCTAAAGTTGGATAGTTTGTTTCATTCGTTGAATCAAGCCAATAAGATTTTGGTGTTAAAATATTATTAATACATATATTATTTTTCCCATTCATAAATTTACTCCCTTCATTTACATAATTGATTTATTTTGTGTTTATATAACCAAAAATATGTATATTATTAATAGTACTTACACAAAGACTTTCACCCAATATAATTAATAGCGATGTAAATTCACAGATGTCCACAAGTATTTTTGCATTTTATTTGCTCGTTATCATTTTTGTGGAGCTGAGACTTCCAATTGTCATTATTAGTGCATCCGTTTCCCCTCTTTCTTGTAGTGGACTCTTTTTAATATTATTAAGAAGAGTGCTAAATTTATCCTTATCAAAGAATGGCAATTCATCCAAATTATCACCAATGTATTCATGCATAAATGTAAACATTGGGTCCTCTATATTATTAATAGAGGGTGGTGCAACAAAAGGATGCTTTTTCTGTTATAAACCGTATCAGTTATAACAGGGCGAGCTGCCTCACGGAGAATATACTTCTCAGTCATATTGCGTATCTTAAGAGACGCTGGAAGAGTAGTAACATCTACTGACTTGTGATCCAAGAATGGAACTCTACCTCCTACACTATGTGCCATTTCCATACGATCTCCAAGACTGCATAATAGGTAGTAGTAATAACTTGGACCAAAGATATTCTGACTGATTCAAAATACTTTATCACTTATATTATTATTTTGCATTTCTTTTAATTGATAGTTGAAA
The DNA here is from genome assembly GCA_002403785.1 of Clostridium sp. UBA4746. Lineage (GTDB taxonomy): Bacteria > Bacillota > Clostridia > Clostridiales > Clostridiaceae > Clostridium_AD. The sequence continues at coordinate 1,672 of DHIM01000318.1, read as the reverse complement.
TCCCAGTAACAATATCTCAGCTGGAAACCTGTTTTTAATTTTATATCTATATTATATTAGTATATAAATGTAAATTTCTAAACTTACATTCATATACTAATATATAATAATTTATATGGAGAATAGTAATGTATAGATGTGATTGTCTACCAAAGGTTAGTATGCCTTCAACGAAAGGACCATTATATTGGACAGCTCCTAATTTTATTCCGTCAATATATAAAGCAAAAGCTGTTGGTAATACAAAAATACCTGGTACAAATATTTTTAGTTCATCAACTATTAATAACTGTATGAATAAATATACGTATTTTTGGTTGAATAACGGTGCAGAATTTTGGTCAGTACCAATATTACTAAAAAATAATTATGCTTATTTATGGATTTGGAACAATGTTTCATGGAATTATTTTAAATTGTCTATAGATAATATAAATTGTTTTATGTGGTATTGGACGTAGATAGGTAAATATTTATTAAATATTGGGGCGAATGTAACCCTAACGTTAGCAATATAGCCAAAGCACATAAATTAGAGTATGATCCTCAATGTGAATGTAACTCAATAGCATTCGTGTTACATTTACATTGAGGTTATATTAATGAGCGTTTGTAAATAACTGGTATTTAAATATAAACTATGGTATAGGAAACATATAATAATAATAATAACTAAGATAAAATGGAGTAGTTTATTAGATATTGTCAACATATTAGTGAAAACTTGGCAATATCCGCAAAATGCGAAACGAGACTTTTAGCGTATTTTTAATGCGCTAAAGGTCTCGTTTATTTTTTTATTAAAAGGAGAAAAACATGACTATAACATTTAAAAGTCCTGTATTTTTACAGATATTTTGGGATAGAGTATCTTTTTTATTGAGCTAATGATTTATAATTAGGATTAGAAATTCCAGTTATAAAGGCATTCATGTCGCGAAAAAGATTTATATCTACCCTATGCAAGGAAAGTATACCATCATTTTTAGAGGCCCAACTATCATCAGTGGTGAACGCCATTGTGTAACCAGCTTCTTTTACAGCCTCAATAGCATTTTTATTGTACCTACCATAAGGGTATGCAAAGAAGTTTATTTCTTTATTTAATACTTTTTTCAGATCTTTTTTAGATTGAATTAACGTTTTTAGTTGCTTATCCTTAGAAAGCATTTTTAAATTATTATGATTTACGGTATGGCTTTCTATATCAACACCATATTTGTCCATTTCTAAAAGTTGTTTAGATGTCAGAAATCTATGATATTTATCAATATTAGAAGTAATAACAAAAATTGTTGCTTTAAAAGCAAAGTTCTTTAAAACGGGGAACATAGCAGTATAATTATTTTCATATCCATCATCAAAAGTAAGAACTACAGATTTTTCAGGTATTGCCTTCTGCCTCATAAGGTACTTATATAAATCCATAAGCGTTATAGTATGATAACCGTTATCTTTTAGATATCTCATTTGTTCCTTAAACGTTTCAATAGGAATACAAATGGGATTACCTTTTTCGTATGTAATTGAGTGGTACATTAAGACTGGGATGCTCTTACCGTAAGGTTTAACTGGAACAGTTTGCTTAATTAGGGCCTTCTTCTTAATTGTGTCCGTTTGCTTAACTGGAGCCGTTTTTTTTATTATGTTTATAGACCTTGAACATCCAACG
>DHIM01000369.1 GCA_002403785.1 Clostridium sp. UBA4746 | reverse complement strand
GAAATACACTAATATAATTTATTCAAAATTTCATCATCTATTTTAAAACAGTGCTCGTCACTTGGGAAAGTTCCCTCATGAACTTCTTTAATATATGATCTAAATCCATCTCTCATGAGATCACCAACATTTGCAAAATTTTTTACAAACTTAGGTTTGAAGTCAGAGAACATATTAAGCATATCTTGATATACTAAAATTTGACCATCACAGCCACCTCCAGCACCTATTCCTATAGTTGGGATAGATATGCTACGTGATATAATATCAGCTAGTTTTGAAGGGATACATTCAAGTACAATAGCAAAGGCACCGGCTGCCTCTATTTTTTTTGCATCTTCAATAAGTTTCTGTGCATCCGTGCTATTTTTACCTTGTACTTTAAAGCCTCCAAACATGTTAACAGATTGTGGAGTTAGGCCAAGATGACCCATTACCGGGATTTGAGCATGTACTATAGCTTTAATTTGTGGGCAAACTACAGCACCACCCTCGAGTTTTATTGCCTGTGCTCTAGCCTCTTGTATAAATCTACCTGCATTTTTAACTGCGTCATATATCGAGGTTTGATAAGACATAAAAGGCATATCTCCAACGACAAGAGCATTTTTAGTCCCGCGAGCAACAGCTTTAGTGTGATGCAACATGTCATCCATAGTGACACTTAAGGTATCCTTGTATCCAAGGCAAACCATACCTAAGGAATCTCCTACTAAAATTCCATTAACACCACATTCATCAATGAGCTTTGCCATGGAGTAATCATAAGCTGTAAGCATTGTTAATTTTTTACCGGATTCTTTAGCGGATATAAAGGTTGAAATAGAATTTTTCAATTAATAATCCCCCTTCTTGCTTAAATATTCTTTAAGCTTCGTGTAATCTTTATCTTTATGTTTCTTTTCTGATAAAGGTAGTAGTTTTAGTGATAAATTTTTATACAATGCTACATCACCCTTAGGCATAGCATTTATGTGAAGGTTTACTGTGCCTATATCATTTCTATCGATTGGACCAGTTAAAGCGGTTATACAGCCATTGTTTTTTATATTATCAATATTATTTTGAATTAAGGGAAGTAATGCCTCTAGAGCATCATTTTCACTAAGTCCACATTGACTAAGATAACTGCATCCTGTATTAATTAAAGATAAAACTAAGTTTGATACAGTGACGCTAGCTAAGTGGTAAAGTGCCTTATTATCGTTATTAATAACAAAAGATTTATTACCCAAGGAATGAATAAAATCTTTAAGTTGATGCATATGACTTTCTGGTCCTTCAATAGAAAAATATGCATTTTGTAAGTTTTTGTAGGAATTATATTTATTAGAAAACGCGAAAATGGGGTGAATTGAATATGCGACTGCATCTGAATTGTTTATATTTAAAAAAATGCTAGAGGTTAAAGAACCACTAGTATGACATATTATTTTGTTAGTTAAGTTGAAATTTAATAATTTCTGCCAAACTTCATGAATCGAATCATCAGGAGTAGTAATAAAAATCATTGAACTATCCTCGACCAAGTCATTAATCGTCTCATAAGCTTTTGAATTAGTAAATTCAGATGCTTCTTTAGCATCTTTATAAGATTTACTATAGTATCCAGATAACGTTATTCCTTTCATGGAAAAATATTTTCCAAGGGAAAACCCTACCTTTCCTGATCCAATAAAGCCGATAACCATAATATCGCCTCCAATTTAATACAGTATAAAAAACATCTCAGATAACTGAAAGTTAAATACTCCTGTATAGCTGTCCCATTCAATAAGATATGAGCAGAAAAAAATAAATTAAACCACTTTAGTAGATAACGCTACTTTATGTAGATAACGCTACTTTAGTGGGTTATTAATAATATGTTAAACAATTAAGTGCAGTTCCAATTCAGATACTACCCATAGATATATTAGCATAAATTATTTTTAAATACAAATATAAATTAATAAATTAATACATATACTATTGATATATATTAAGAAATGTTTGATAATGTATACTATACATTATTAAAAAAGGGGGGATAAAATATGAATATCTTCATACAGATACTTAGCATGCTGGCATTTGCAATTGTTGCTCTTGTAGTATATTATGTTTTAAAAACTTATGTACTTTATAAGATAAAAATTAACAAGTGGGTAGTTCTTGGAATAGCCATAGTATTTTTTATAATTCCTATGCTTATATGGCCAACTATGCCAAATTATGTAGCTAAATATGTAATACCAGGAATATTTGTTATTTTTGCTTTATGGTTTATGGATTTATCAGGTTTTATGAAAAAGAATAATAGTCCTAAAACAAATTATACAATGAGTACTTCTAAAAAAGATAAGAAGGACGACATAGTAATTAGGCCTAAAGCTAAACCTAATAGAGTTAAAAATAATAAAAGGTAATAAAAAAGGGAGTATAAATTTCATATGAAATTTATACTCCCTTTTTTATGTTCTTAAAACATTTTAATGCCACCTACGTAGGTTTCTAAAACACTTATATCCTTTATATCATTATCTTTAGAATGTATAATATCTTCTGACAATACAACAAAATCAGCTAATTTCCCTATAGATATACTGCCTTTAATATCTTCCTCAAAGCTCATAAAAGCAGAACCTAGAGTATAGGCTTTTAGAGCTTCAACAACAGTTAAGTTTTGAGTATCGTGAAAGCCACAAGTAGGGTTACCTAGCAAGTCTTTCCTAGTAACTGCTGCATAAATACCTTCTATAGGGTTAAAAAGCTCAATAGGTGCATCAGAGCTGAAGGCAATAGGAATGTTTAAGCCTAGCATGTGTTTAAAAGCATAGCTTTTATCTGAACGAGTTTTCCCAACTGCTTTTTCTACAATAGGGTAATCAGTCATAACGAATGTGGGTTGAACATTAGCTATTATATTTAATTTATTAAATTTGTTAAGTAGTTCATCATTTGTGAATGTACAGTGAACTATGGTTAGTCGTAAATCTTTATTTTCAGATGAAGTTATAATTTTTTCATAAGAATTTAAAATAGTTGCTATTGCTTTGTCTCCTATGGCATGAATACTTATTTGAAAGCCGGCATTATGTGCAAGGTTAGTAATGTGATCTAAAGAAGCTTGATTATAAATTAGTACACCTGTGGTATCATAATCACAGTATTCTTCTTTCATAGCAGCAGTTCTAGCCCCTAAAGAACCATCTTCAAATAATTTTATAGGACCTATCTTTAATATATTACTTCCTATATTTGAATGTAGTCCTAAAGTAGTTGCTTTAAATATACTTTTCTCATTAGGTAAATTCAATTGGAGAATAAATCTTAGAGGAATAGCTTTCTCGTTTTCTAATTCTTTATAGGCACATAATAAATTTTCTATTGAGCCACATTGCGTTAAATCTTCAGTTTGTATGGTAGTAATTCCTACCCTTAGAGCATCCATAAAAGCAGATTTCAATAATGTTTTGATCATATGCTTGGGCATAGCAGGGAGAAAATCAGAAATTAAATTCAATGCATTTTCTCTAAGAATTCCAGTGGGGATACCATTTTCTTTATCAATAATACCTCCATCTGGATTTTGAGTATATGAGTTTATGCTTAGTAAATTTAATGCTTTAGAATTAGCAACTCCAATATGTCCACATATTCTTGAAAAATATATAGGATGATCTGTACTTATTTTATCAAGATCATATCTAGTAGGAAGTCTTTTTTCTGAAAATAAATCATCATTCCAACCTCTAGAAAGTAACCACTCTTCACTTGGGATATTATGAGTTTTTATGTATTCGTTACTTACGCTTATCATATCGTTAATGGAGGGGACATTTAATAAGTTAATATTATCCTTCTGAAAAGCGTAAGTTAAGAAATGCATATGGGCATCATTAAATCCTGGAACAACAGTATTTCCTTTAAGATCAACTATGACATCATAAGGTTTACATAAGCTTAATATTTCTTTAGTGGTACCTACAGCTTTAAAAACACCATGTTCTACATAAAAAGCTTCACAAAGTTTATCATTATCTAAAGTAATTATGTTTCCGTTAATAAATGCAGTCATTCTTAACATCTCCTTTAAAGTAGCAGATGGCTCATTAGTTGTTAACTGTTCCAAATTAACTTATAAATTAAAAGCCCCCGTAATCGGGGGCTTTTAATTAGGCACGGTTAACTACATCCAGTGGTAGTTCCACACTCAAGGCAAACCTTGCAAGTACCATTTCTAACAAGTCTAGTACTTGAACAATGAGAGCAGGTTTCAGAGTATAATCTTTCCCCTTGAATGGTGCCTGTGCTTATGTTAGTAGGGGAGAGAACATTTTCAGTTTCCACAAGACCTGTAGAGATTTCATTCTCATCAGGCATTAGGGGGTTATTAGGTATATTAGTGTTGTTGTAGTTTTCAGGTTTAACCTGACATCTACTATAGTCGCCTAGTTCTATATCAATAATTTTACTAATTAAATCAGAAATAGACGAAACAGATTTAATATAAGGATGTTTTTGTACAAAACCATAAGGTTCAAATTTTTGTCCTCGAAGCATTTTAGAAATAGCTTCTCCAGGTACATGATGCTGAAGCATTACTGAAATTGCCTTTGAAAGAGAATTCAATAATCCAGTAATAATAGTACCTTCTCTATCTGTAGTTATATATATTTCAGAAATTTCTCCGTTTGAACGCCTATTTACAGTAGTATAGACTTTTACATCATCAATTTGAGCAGGATGAGTAGTTCCATAACGTATACCAATTGGTTTTTCGCGTGTAGAGTGATTTGGGTTTCCCTGTAATGTTTTTGCTTTCTTTAAAAGAGCATCGTATGATAAATCCTCAAGTGATACTTCTTTATCTTCAGACAATGTAGTGTTTAAAGGCTGACTTGCCTTTGAACCATCTCTATACAAAGAGATACCTTTTACACCTAATTTCCAAGAATTTAATATAACTTCTTTAAAGTCTTCTATAGTTGCATTTTTAGGTAAATTTACAGTCTTTGATATAGAACCTGATATCATTGGAGTTATTGCGGCCATCATAAGTACATGTCCCATAAATGAGATATATCTTTTCCCACTACCACATTTGTTTGCGGTATCGAATATAGGCAAATGTTCTATTTTTAAATGGGGAGCACCCTCAATTTTTCCATCTATAATTTTTTCGTATTCAAAGCCGTTTTCATTAACTTTTTCTTTTCTTAGAATATATTCAAGAATATCATCTGTTTCGGTTGTAGAATATCCAAGGTTATCTAAAGAATCTTTAATCACAGGATTCACGATGGTCATAAATCCACCACCGGATAATTTTTTATATATAAAATGGCTAAAGTATGGCTCTACAGAGGTTGCACCACAATCCATTGCAAAGGAAATAGTGCCAGTAGGAGCTAAAACTGTAACTTGAGCATTTCTAAAACCATATTTTTCACCACTGCTTAATACCTTTGACCAACAGTTTTTAAGGGTTTCACTTATATTGCCTAGAGAGTTATTAATTAATATATCATGGTTAACCTTAATAGGCTGATAATTTAATTTCTCATATTTACTATTTAGTGCTCCAGCAGCTCTTGCATGATTTCTTATAACTAATTGCATATGGTTTTTGTTAATTTCATATTTTTCAAAAGGAGCTAGTTCTTTTGCTAGCATTGACGAAACATAATAGGATTGTGCAGTCATTATTCCACTTAGTGATGCAGCTATATTTCTAGCATCTTCAGAGTCATAAGGGTAGCCCATTACCATAAATAAAGAAGCTAAGTTTGAAATCCCAAGGCCTGTGGTTCTAAATAAATAACTTTTTCTTGCTATATCTTCTGTTGGAAACTGACCCCAATGTATGGAGGCTTCAAGAACTAATTGAGTAAGCCCTACTAAATGAACATATCCATCAACATCAAATTTCTTAGTTTTAGTATCATAAAATTTATAAATATTAATTGATGCTAAATTACATGATGTATCATCTAAAAATGCATATTCTCCACAAGGATTAGTCGAATTAATTCTATTATATTTAGCATCAACTACTCCGTCTTCTCCACCAGGACAAGTGTGCCATGCATTAAAGGTGTCATCAAACTGAGGCGCAGGGTCAGCACATTGCCAAGCAGCGTTATTAAAAGTATCCCATAGTTCTTTAACACTTATATCAGAGTCAATTGAAGGATCACATCTTCCTTTCAGAGTAATAGTCTGATCAGGATCTTTTGATAAGTTATCAACCTTCATCATGAATTCATCTGAGAATCTTATGGAGTTATTTCCATTTTGACCAGATACAGTCTCATAAGCCTCGCCTTCAAAACTACCATCATAACCCATTTTAGTAAGAGCACGTACTTTATCTTCTTCTTTAGCTTTCCAAGTCATAAACTCCATTATTTCAGGGTGATTAATATCAAGACATAACATCTTAGCAGCACGCCTTGTAGTTCCACCAGATTTTATAGCTCCAGCATTTCTATCAAGACCTCTTAAAAAACTCATAAGACCTGACGAAACTCCACCACTAGATAATTTTTCACCGCGAGCTCTTAGGCTAGAGAAATTAGTTCCGGTGCCAGAACCACCTTTAAATAATTTAGTTTCTGTCACATACTGCTCAGAAATTGAATGTTTGCCGAGTAGTTTATCTTGAATTGACAGAATGAAACAAGCTGATGCTTGAGTTCTTGTATAAGCATCTTCACTTCTAACAATCTTTTTTAATTTTTCATCATAATAAAAATTATCTAAAGATCCGCCTTTTATACCGTAGGATAAGTTAAGCCCAGTATTAAACCATTGAGGAGAATTTGGAGCAAACATTTGATTTAAAAAAGCATATATTAATTCATCATATACAATGCTTTTTTCTTCTTCAGATTTAATAATAGTCTCGTCAGTCAAGGATTCACACCAAAAATTAACTAGCCTATGAGATACCATTCTCATACTATTCTCATAACCTTGTTTATTATTAACACCAGATTTTCTAAAATATTTTGAAGCAATTATATCACATGAATTTTGTGAATAATGCTCTGGAAATTCTAAATCCTTCATATCTAGAAGTACTTTATTAGTTTTATGATCTTTTAACAAAACATCTACCTTTTTCCAATTAAATAAATCAAAAACGGTAATAGTTTTATCTTTTTCTAAATCCTTTGTAAAAACTCTTTTTATCAAATTTTTTATCTCCGCCATAATTAATACTAGCTTAAAAAACTAGTATAGACACCTCCTATTAGTTGCATATTAAATTTAAATCATGTAAAATGTATTTCTGAATGTTTAAATTACTATATCTAAAAAATTTTATGAATTATTTAGGTTAATCTTATGTGTAAAAGCAGTATAATACCATATGTAGTAATTATGAAATAATCGCTACTACATATGGTATTATATAATAAAATTTAAAATAAATCAAGAATTAATATTAACTTGAAATATGACAAATTATAAGTTAATTTATCTAATATAGTAGTATAATAAATATATATTTACTGCACTACTATATTAGATAAAATAATTATTTTGAAAGAGGAGATGAAGAAATTATGATACATCAGTTTGATGGACAAATACCTAATGTGCACAAAAATACCTTTATTGCTAGCAGTGCTGACGTTATAGGAAATGTAACTATAGGGGAGTATAGTAGTATTTGGTTTGGAGCTATACTAAGAAGTGACATGAATACTATGACTATAGGGAAATATACAAATGTTCAAGATAATTCTACAT